>JANOVQ010000482.1:0-4241 GCA_031417495.1 Pseudomonadota bacterium
CACCGGTATTTGCGCCAGATCAAGCGAAATGCAATCCACCGGACACGGTGGCAGACAGAGGCCGCAGCCCGTACACGCGGCAGTCAGCACCACGTGTAACTGTTGCGGCGCGCCGATGATGGCATCGACCGGACAGACGTCTAAACATTTCGTGCAACCGATACAAGTGTCCTCCTCAATCCACGCCAGCTGCGGTGGTGGCAGGGGCGCGAGCATGTCTTGTGCAGTCACTTGATAGGGAATATTTAGCAACGCGTGCAGCTGATGCCGGACCTGGGCGCCGCCTGGCAGACAGCCGTGCGGGCTGGCGACGCCGGCGTGCAGCGCCTCCGCGAAGGGCCGGCAGCCCGCATAACCGCACTGCCGACATTCGGTGTGAGGCAAGACCGCCAGCAGGCTCTCAGTGTCGACCATCGCCGCGCAACTACTTAACGCGCATGCCGGGCGCCGCGCCGTCATCCGGCTGAATTAGAAACACGCCTGGTTCGCCGCCACTCGCCGCCAAAATCATTCCTTCGGAAACACCGAAGCGCATCTTTCGCGGCGCGAGATTTGCGACCATCACCACTTGGCGACCGACCAGGCTCGCCGGATCGTAAGCCGACTTGATCCCGGCAAACACCGTGCGAGTTTCGTGACCAATCTCAAGGGTGAGCTGAATCAGCTTATCCGCGCCCACGACTTCGGCGGCAGCAATCACCTTGGCAATTCGCAAATCAATTTTTGCGAAGTCCTCAAGCGTGATCTGCGCTGCAATCGGATCGCTGGCAACACTCGAGACTGCTGCTGGCGCGGGCGCGTTTTGCTTCGAATCTTCAAGCATGGCAGCTACCTTGGCCGGTTCGACGCGGCTCATCAAAGGGGTGAACAGATTGATTTTGTGCTGACCCAACAGCTGCGCATGATCGCGCCACGCGAGCGCGCCACAGGCCAGAAAGTTTTCTGCGGCGCGTGCCATTAATGGCAGAACTGGCTTGAGGTACAGAATCAGCAGGCGGAATAACTCAAGACCGGTCGAACACACCGCGTGCAATTCGGCGTGGAGTTCCGGCTGCTTGGCCATGACCCAGGGTTTGCGCTGGTCGATATATTGATTGGCGCGATCGGCGAGCGCCATGATCTCGCGCATCGCGCGCGAATACTCGCGCGCCGCGTAGTGTTCGGCAATCGAATCCGCTGCCGTTTGCGCCAGGGCCAGGAGTTCTGGGTTGTCCACTCGCGCGCTGAGCTCACCGCCATAAAGCTTGGTGATAAAGCCCGCGCAACGGCTGCCAATATTCACCACCTTGCCCACCAGATCGGAGTTCACTCGATGCTGGAAGTCTTCCAGATTCAGATCGATATCATCGATGCCACCGCTCAATTTGGCGGCGAAGTAATAGCGCAGGTATTCGGGGTGCAGATGGTCGAGGTAGGTGCGCGCAGTGATAAAAGTGCCGCGCGACTTCGACATTTTCTGGCCGTCCACGGTCAGAAACCCGTGGACAAAAACTCCCGTCGGCAAGCGTAAACCAGCTCCTTTCAACATCGCCGGCCAGAACAGCGTGTGAAAATACATGATGTCCTTGCCGATAAAATGATAAAGCTCGGCACTGCTATCTGGATCGCAAAAACTCGCGAAATCCAAGCCATCGCGATCACACAGGTTGCGGAAGCTGGCGAGATAGCCAATGGGCGCATCCAACCACACGTAAAAGAACTTACCCGGTGCATCCGGGATTTCGAAACCGAAGTAAGGTGCGTCGCGCGAAATATCCCAGTCCTGCAGACCGGTCTCGAACCATTCCTGCAACTTATTCACCACGCCTGATTGCAGCGCGCCGTGCCGCAGCCAGTCGCGCAACATGGCTTCAAAGTCACCGAGACGAAAGAACAGATGCTCCGATTCGCGCTGCTCGGGGGTGACCCCGGTCAAGGCCGAACGCGGTTCGAGCAAATCGGTCGGCGCGTACGTGGCCCCACAGGCTTCGCAGTTATCGCCGTATTGGTCGGGGGTGCCACAACGGGGGCATGTGCCTTTGATAAACCGATCAGGCAAAAACATTTCTTTAACGGGATCGTAGGCCTGGAAGATCGCGCGCCGCGCGATATGGCCCGCGTCCCGTAAGCGGCTATAGATTTGCGTTGAAAGCGCGCGATTCTCGGGCGAATGCGTCGAGTAATAGTTATCGAAATCGATCCCGAACGCCGCAAAATCCGCCCGATGCTCAGTACTGACTCGCGTGATCAGTTGCTCAGGGGTGAGTCCTTCCTGTTCAGCGCGCAGCATGATCGGTGTGCCGTGGGCGTCATCCGCACACACGTAATAGCAGGTGTGACCGCAGAGCTTTTGGAACCGCACCCAGATATCGGTCTGGATGTACTCCACGAGGTGTCCGATATGGATCGGGCCATTCGCGTAGGGTAACGCGCTGGTCACTAGGAGGCGACGCGGGGCAGTATGCATGGGATCCATTTTCGATCATCGATATTAGGCTGGCGAGTAGCGGGGTTAACTTAACATTCCGTCTCAGGTGACGCCACGAACTCTAGCCCTCGCCTTGTGTACAATGGCACGCCTTCCGTTTGAATCCATAAAGAGCCCTGCCATGAGCCTTGAGAAAAGCCAAGTTGAAGCCGCCATCCGCGACTACATTGATCCCTATCTAGGCATCGATTTAGTGACCGCAGGGATGGTCAAATCGATTACCAGCGAAAACGCGCGTCTGGAGATCCAGATCGAGGCAGGGTTCCCCTTGGCACGCCACGGCGCGACCTTGCGCCAAGAACTCACGCGAGTCCTCGCGCCGCTCGTCGGCAGCGGCACCTTGGAGTTACGCCTGGAATCCAAGATCGTCGCGCATGCGGTGCAGAAGGGAGTAAAAACGCTGCCTGGGGTAAAGAACACCATTGCGGTCGCCTCCGGCAAAGGCGGCGTCGGCAAATCGACCACCGCGGTAAATCTGGCCCTCGCGTTACGCGATGAAGGCGCCACTGTTGGCCTGTTAGATGCCGATATTTATGGCCCCAGCCTGCCGCGCATGATGGGCTGCCTGGGCCGCCCCGACTCGCGCGATGGGAAGTCAATGGAGCCGAAGGAGAGCTTCGGGATTCAGACCATTTCCATCGGCCATTTGATCGAAGAAGACACCCCGATGATTTGGCGTGGCCCGATGGCCACCAGCGCGCTTGAGCAATTGTTACGTGAAACGAATTGGCGTGATGTGGACTATCTGGTCATCGATTTGCCGCCGGGAACTGGCGACATCCAGTTGACCTTGTGCCAGAAAGTGCCGCTGAGCGGTGCCCTGATCGTGACCACACCCCAGGACATTGCCCTCCTCGACGCGCGCAAAGGGCTCAAGATGTTTGAAAAAGTCGATGTGCCCGTGCTTGGTATTATCGAGAACATGAGCGTGCATATTTGTTCAAACTGCGGTCACGCCGAACACATCTTCGGCGCTGGCGGCGGCGCCAGCATGGCGGCCCAGTTCCACGTCGATCTGCTCGGCTCATTGCCCCTCGATATCCGTATTCGCGAGGGCGTGGACAATGGCCTACCGACAGTCGCGACAGCGCCAGAGGCGCCCTCGACCACTGCCTATCGCGAAGTCGCACGCCGGATCACCACTAAATTGGCGTTACGCGCGCGCGACTACAGCGGTCGTTTTCCCAATATCGTTATTCAAAAAAACACCTGAGCACAGCATTCGCGGCCACCGACCATGCCAGTAAAAGCCGATACGTGGATTCGTCGCATGGCATTGGAGACGCGCATGATCGAACCCTTTGAACCGCAGCAGGTGCGCGCGGTGAATGGCGCGCGGGTGATTTCGTATGGGACGTCGAGCTACGGCTACGACATTCGGTGTGCGCCAGAATTCAAGGTGTTCACCAATATTCACTCGGCGGTGGTCGATCCAAAGAACTTTGATCCGGCGAGTTTTGTGGATATCAACGCGGATGTCTGTGTGATCCCGCCGAATTCGTTCGCGCTCGCGCGCACCGTTGAATACTTTCGGATCCCGCGCAATGTGTTGACGATCTGTCTGGGCAAGTCGACCTACGCACGCTGCGGAATTATCGTCAATGTCACGCCGCTTGAGCCGGAATGGGAGGGCCATGTGACGTTAGAATTTTCGAACACGACGACCTTGCCCGCCAGAATCTACGCCAATGAGGGCGTCGCGCAGGTGATCTTCCTGGAATCCGATCAGCCATGTGAAGTGTCGTACAAGGATCGCGGCGGCAAGTACCAGGCT
>JANOVQ010000483.1:0-3418 GCA_031417495.1 Pseudomonadota bacterium
GAGCGCAATAATCTCGATCCCGAGATGACCGCCCTGGTCAAAGGGATCGAGAAGAAATACGGCTTCATGCCGCATTTTATTCGCCTGTTCGCGACCGACAACCAGCGCTTGCGCGCGTTCATGGGGCAGTACATGGAGTTGCTGCGCCCGGATTCTGGCTTGACCCATCTCGAGCATGAAATGATTGCGCTAGTGTCCGCCGCCACTAACGGTTGCGTGTACTGCACCGCGCACCACGGCGCGCTCATGCGCGGCGAAACTGGCGACGCACTGTTCACCGAATACCTCTCACGCAACTACAAAATGGCGCCGCTCTTGCCGCGCCATCGCGCAATGCTTGATTTCGTGGTCAAGGTACTGACCGCAGCGGAGCACATCACGGAGGAAGATCGGCAGGCGCTGCGCGCAGTAGATTTCGACGACGAGGCGATCTGGATGATCATCTCCACCGCTGCTTTCTACGCCGGCGCCAACCGCATCGCCCAGGCCGCCGGCTTGCTGCCGGCACGGCAGTACCTGGAAATGCATCGGACGACGGCGCCGGCGAAGCGTCAGTTGGGGCGCAACGGGTAGGCGCCAGAATCCGCGCGCAGGATAGGCGCGCGGTACCTACCTGGCGAGCGAAATCAAGAGATTTCGCCGGCGCGACTTCCGCCTTGCACGATTGTAGGCATATTCAAACGCCCTGGCTGCGTAAGACACGGCCCGGCCGCGCGCCGGTTAACACCCCACGCTCCTGCACGATCTCACCACGCACCAGAGTTGAGTGATAACCATCCACCTGCTGTGACAGACGCGGCATGTTTGCCGGCAGGTCGTAGGTCATCTGCGGCACATGTGCATTGAGTTTGTCGAGCTCAATGAGGTTGACGTCGGCACGTAAGCCGACGGCGAGTTGCCCGCGATCGGCGAAGCCATACAGCGCCGCATTATTCCTGGTCAACTTGCGTACGACAGTTTCGATGGGCAGGTGCAGCGGATCGTCGGGCTGCGCGTCACGCGACCAACGAGTGAGCATGTAGGTATGCACGCCGGCGTCGAGAATGAACCGACCGTGTGCGCCGGCGTCGCTCAACCCCAAGACGCTCAACGGATGACGCAGCATGGCATGCAATGCTTCGGGCGTGCCCTCCGCGTAGTTCACCCCGAAGTGCGCAAGGACCGCGCGCCCCCCTTCGGCGAGCAGCAAATCGTAGGCGGTCGCCCACGGATTTTGGCCGCGGCTGCGCGCGATCGCGGCAATGCTGCGCTCGCGCGGCGGCGTATAGTCAATCGGCGACCCCGCGATATAGGTGTGATCCCATAGGGTCGGATTCTTATAGATGAGTGAGAAGCCGGTGTCGTTCGGATCGACGTCAGCAAGCAGGCGCGCACGGGTCGCGGGATCCGACATCGCCGCATAGCGTGCCTCGAACGGCAGATCCTTGAGCGCCTGGTAGCTCGGCATGAAGCGCCACGGATGCTCGCCTTCGAAACTGAATAAAATGGAAATCGGTCGCCCTGCGACTTGCGGGATCAAGACGTGGCCGGCGCGTGCCGTCGCCTCGCAGACTGCAAGTTGGCGCCGCCACTGTGCAGGCTCGACGTTATGCTGCAGGAGCAGAAACATCACCGTGCAACCAGTCTCCGCGGCAATCCGCTGCATCAACGACATGTCCTTATCGAGGCCAGCGCAATCCTCGCCAACGATGCCGGGGTTGACCATCTCAAGCAGCCCGCGGCCGCTCGCTTTGACCGCCCGTGCGAGTGAGATTAATTCTTCGGCAACCGCGAAGGTTCCCGGCACCGGACGACCATCCGCGGCGATGTGCACGGCGGTCCGCGAGCTCGAGAAGCCGACCGCCCCAGCGCGCATGGCTTCCTGGGTCAGCTCGGCCATCCGCACGAGATCGGCGGCGGTGGCTGCTTCATTCGCAGCGCCGCGCTCGCCCATGACATAGGCGCGCAAGGCGCCATGCGCCAGCTGCGCGGCAATGTCGAAGGTCCGCGGGGTGGCATCGAGCGCGTCCAGGTACTCGGGAAAGCTCTCCCAGTTCCACTCAATCCCCGCTTTGAGTGAAGCACTGGGAATATCTTCGACCCCTTCCATCAGACCGATCAGCCAGTCGCGACGCGCGGGTTCCACCGGCGCGAAGCCGACGCCGCAATTGCCCATCACCGCGGTGGTCACGCCATGCCGCAACGACTGCGCGAGCTCGGGATCCCAGCTCACCTGACCATCGTAGTGGGTGTGGATGTCGACCCAGCCGGGTGTCACGAACAGACCTTCGGCGTCGATTACGCGCGTGGCGCTGCCGGGCGCCTTGCCGATAGCGGCGATCACGCCATCCTTGATTGCGACGTCCGCGACGAACGTCGGCGCGCCACTGCCATCGACGATACGGCCGCCTCGAATCAAGGTGTCGAACTGCGCCATGCTCGCTCTCCCAGGAAATTGATTAAGGAGGATAACCGCCCTGTTCTGTGTAATCGAGCGCTACGCGGCGACTCGCCGCGCCGGTCGCTAACGGCTCGGGGTGGTCGGCGGTTCGAAATCCGGATAAACGAAAAAGGGGCAGGACGAAATAAACAGTAATTCCTCCTACCCCTTTTCCCCGTCCTATTATTTCCCCGCGGGCTGCGGCCCGACGCCGGGCGGCCAAGCGTGATGCTGCGGTAACCCATCCGTAATTTCGTGCCAGGGCGCCTTCGATCCCGCAAAGATGTGGCAACTGGGGCGGAGATCATCCACATCGTCTAGTGCGGCCATGACTAGCGTTATCCCGGTCGGATTCCACGCTTCAATAATCGTGAGCTGCGAGCCGCAATTGCCGCAGAAATAGCGGGTGTTCCCCGGCATTGATTCGTAGGCGCGCAAATTCTCCTCGCCGGCGGTGTACTTAAAATGTTCCTTGCTTGCGACCGCAAACGTGCCGTACGCCGCGCCGTGCGCGCGTCGGCAGATCGAACAATGACAGTGCACGACGAAGGTCGGCTTTGCCGATACCTCGAAGCGGACTTTTTTGCACAAACACGCCCCAGTGATTCGCATGGTCGCTTCCTTCTCTTCGCGTTGCTGCGGATTTTTGCTGCCGCGGTAGTGCTGCGAGGCAGACACCGCGCGCCGACGGCTTCATCACCATCGAAGCCGCAGCGTACAGGAAGATAACGGCCCAAAACAAAGCGCGACGCCGCTTGAGACAGCGCAATCTTCTCGCGCGCAAAGCGCCTCGACTCGCGTTAGGCTAGCGCCTTACTTGAGTGGAGGCGTTAACCCTTGCTAGATCACGAACTGCTGATTCGTTCCGGGGTGTCGCTCGGTTTCCTCGTCGCGATGGCGAGTTGGGAACTCCTCGCGCCGTGTCGTGTCACCCTTCTCGGGCGACTGCGCCGCTGGCCCAGCAATCTCGCCATCGCGGCGCTCGGCACTGTCCTGGTG
>JANOVQ010000484.1:0-2960 GCA_031417495.1 Pseudomonadota bacterium
CGTCAGCTGCGAAAATCTCTGGCAAATCGGGGTTCCGGTCGAGGATCTCGCTACGGTGAGCGGTCAGCCGCAGGAGTCCGTCATCCTGCAGTAGCCACACCGCTACATGATTGGTCGCGAGCAACCGGTCGCAGCTTTCGACAATCTTGTCGAACACTGGCAAAGAGTCTGCAATCGAACCGCTGATTACGCGCAGCACCTCGGCGGTCGCGGCCTGGAAGGCGCGGGCTTCGGCGAGTTCGGCGTCTCGCGTGGCGAGTTCGCTTTGGAGGGCGGCCAAGGCTTCGGCGGTTGGCGTATTCATGAATAAGCAAAGCTCCGGCAGCGGTCACCGAATTACTCGGGCAACGCAAACGCGATTACCGCATCGCCCAACGGAAAGTTGAACAGCGCATGGCCACCGGCGGCGACCGCCACGTACTGGCGTTTGCCCACGCGATAGGTAATTGGTGGTGCATTAACGCCGGCGCCGGTCGCGAAGCGCCACAGCCGCTCACCGCGCTTGGCATCAACGGCAATGAAATCACCCGTCGATTCACCGGTAAAAACGAGGCCACCCGCAGTTGCCAAGGCGCCCGACATCACCGGCAGATCGCTCTTCAATTGCCATTTAATTTTTCCGTCAGCGGGATCGATCGCGGAGAAAGTGCCCGCGCGCGCCACGTGTTCATCGAAACTGAGCACCGTGATCGGATGACCGGCAGCGTCCTGCTCAAGGTGATAACGGGTCGGATTGTCGGTGGCGGGCACATAGATCCAACCGGTTCCCGGATGAAATGCGGCGGGCGGCCAGTTTGCACCACCGGCAGCACCCGGTGACACCAAGACCCCGGCGGCCGTCGCGCGCTGAAACATCGGGACACTCTGCGGCACGAAGGGATCGGAGCGCCGTAGGGCGGCACCGGTCCGCCGATCAAGGAGGTACAACCAGCCCGATTTTGAGGCCGCCGCCAGGGCCGGTACGGACTTTCCATCAGCCCCCGGCGCAGCGAGCAGAATCGGCGGCGAAGCCGCGTCATAGCCCCACACATCATGCGGCACTAATTGGTGATACCAGCGTAGCTTGCCAGTCGCGATATCGAGCGCAATAAGTGAGGAGGTATAAAGGTTATCGCCAGGTCGCTGATAGTCCGCATAGCCGGGCGAGGCGTTGCCGGTGCCGAAATAGATGAGCCCGAGTTCGGGATCAATCGATGGCGTCGAATAGATGGAGCCACCACCGGTCTTCCAGGCGTCTCGATACTTCACCGCATCGGCACGCTCGGCGGCGACATCGCGCGCAAGCTTGTCACCAAAGGAAGTGGTGGTCGAAAACTCACCTTCCCAATGCTTCTCGGCGGTGGAATACCAGCGCCATTGGAGCGTTCCGTCTTGCACCTTGTAGGCGGAGAGAAATGCGCGCAGGCCATCGCGTACGCCTGGCCGCCCGAGGACCGAGGCCGAATCCTGCTCGGCGTCGCCGAGTACCGCGCTGTAGCCGGTCCCGCTGACGCCGACGAATACCTGGTCGCCGTACACCACGGGTGCCATATTGCCCGCGAAGTGGGTCGCGCGATCAAAGGCCGCGGGGTGTTTGGGATCGAAGTGCGCAAGCGCCTTGAGATCGCGCGGATCGCCGGTCATCGGATCGACCACCGGAATATCCCATAACACTTTGCCGGAGGCGGCGTCGAGCGCCAGCAAGCGGGCATCGGCGGTCACCATGAACAGCCGTCCAGCGCCCCATGCCACGCCCCGGTTATGCGAGCCGCAGCAGAGTGTGGCTTGGGTCAGCTTGTGGGTGTAACGCCATTTGAGCGCACCGCTCGCCGCATCCAGCGCGATCACGTGATTGAACGGCGTGGTGAGATACATCACGCCATCCACCACCAGCGGATTAGTGGGAAATGTGCCGACCACGCCAGTCTGGAAAATCCAGGCGGGGACGAGATGTTTGACGTTAGCGGTCGTAATCTCAGTCAGCGCGCTGTAGCGCTGGTTCGCATAGCCGTGACCGTAGGTCAGCCAGTTATCCTGGTCGTCTTGCGCCGAGGCAAGTCGCTTATCCTCCGCTTTGAGCGGCAAGGCGATGAGCGTGAACAGCGCGACCCACGTGAGTGCTCGCACGCGTGGTGACAAGTTCATGGGACGCGATTCAACAACACCAACTTGCCCATCTGCTCTGAGACGAACATGCGCTGATAGGCTACCGCGGCATCACTGAATTTGAAGGTTTGATCGACCACTGGTTCGATGCGATGGCGGTTGATGAACTCGACCATTGCCGCGAACTCTTCCGGGCGTCCCATTGTGGTGCCCTGAATTCGCACCTGCCGGAAGAAGAGTTTGGCCATCTCGAGGCCATCGGGTGGGTTACCCAGGGTCGCCCCGAAAAACACGAAGCGCCCGCCGTTATTCAAAGTATTCAAGGCCTGATTGACGACCGTGCCGCCCGCGCTATCGATCACGATATCGATGCCGCCGGACATTTCCCGCAGCGCTTTGTCCCAGCCCGCCGTGTGGTAGTTCACGCCGCCCTTGGCGCCAAGGCCGCGCGCGACCGCGAGCTTGGCGTCGCTGCCGCTGGTCACATAAACGTCTGCGCCGTGATACTTCGCCCATAAGAGCGCGAAGCTGGCGGCGCCACCACCGATGCCGGTCACCAACACTTTCTGCCCGCGCTGTACTTCGCCGTGCGTGACCAGTGCGCGCCATGCAGTGAGTCCGGCGAGCGGAAATGCAGCAGCTTGAACCCAGGACAGATGTGCCGGTTTGGCCACTGCATCGGCTGCCGGCACGCAGATGTATTCGGCAAAGGTGCCTTGGTCAGGCATGCCAAGCACGCGGAACTTCGCACCGCCGCAGCGGGGATCGTCGCCCCAGTCACGCGCCGGATAGATCACCACTTCGCGCCCAACCAGGCTTTCGTCGACGCCTTCGCCAACCGCCTCGATCACGCCCGCGCCATCCGAGCCGCTGAT
>JANOVQ010000485.1:0-1651 GCA_031417495.1 Pseudomonadota bacterium
CGGCGCAGGCTCCGGCGGCGCATTGGTTTGCTTGCGGACCGCTTGGTTCATGACGTGATGCTGAACTTGGCGCCGAGAATCCGGCTTACAAGGTACTCGAAAGACCATCCCAGCTGCCGGGCCGCCATCGGAACTAGCGAATGATCGGTCATGCCCGGCACCGCGTTGAGTTCAATTAACCAAGGCTGTTCCTGTCCGTCGAGCATGAAATCGATCCGCGCCCACCCGCGTGCGTCAAGTGCATCGAATGCCGCCTTCCCCTGCGCCACCAAGAGGTGCTCGGCACGCTTAGGCAAATCGGTCGGACACACATAGCGCGTAGTGTCCGCCTGGTACTTGGCTTCGTAGTCATAAAACGCCCGGGGCGTTTCGAGTTTGATCAAGGGCAAGGCCACACCATCCACGATCGCTAACGTATATTCGCCACCGCTCACGAATGCTTCGATGAGGACGGCGTCATCGAAAGTTCGCGCGAGTGTGACTGCCGCCGCGAGCTCCTCGCGCCTTGCAACCAAACTGATGCCGAAGCTGGATCCCTCGCGCGCCGGTTTCACCATGACTGGGAGACCGAGCCGCTCGATGATCTCAGTGACGGCTAAGGGTTCTGTCGCGAGCACAAAATCAGGAGTCGGCAAGTTTACGCTTTGCCAGATTCGCTTCGAACGAACCTTGTCCATCGACAGCGCACAGCCGAGCACGCCACTGCCTGTATAAGGAATACCGGCAACTTCGAGCGCCCCCTGGAGGGTGCCGTCTTCGCCACCGCGCCCATGCAGTGCGATGAACACGCAATCCGGGCGCGACGCCAGCAATAAAGGGAGCTGGTCGCGCCGCCAATCCATGCCCGTCGCTGCAAACCCCAGGTCGCGCAGCGCTTTCAGCACCGCACTCCCGCTGCGTAGTGACACTTCTCGTTCGGCAGATTCACCCCCCATCAAGACCGCAACTCGCCCGACTTTTCCGCGCAAGCCTGCGATTTCCTGCCTTTGCGCTTCGCTCAGGATTTCAAGCACTGAGCCCCCTCGTTGGTGGGTTCACGGCGCAGCCGAGGATGCGGACTTCGGTTTCAAGCAGGACGCCAAATTTTTCCCATACCGCAGCACGCAGATGCTCGATGAGCGCTTCAATTTCGGTCGCCGTCGCCTGGCCGTCATTAATAATGAAGTTGGCATGCTTGGGCGAGACATGGCAGCCACCAACACGATAGCCTTTTAACCCAGCGGCCTCGATCAAACGACCTGCATAGTCCCCGGGAGGATTTCTAAACACCGAGCCGCCACTCGGCGCGCCGGTCGGCTGGCTGGCATTCCGTTGCGCGAGCAGTTCGCGTACGCGCAATTTAGGAGCGGTCTCAGGAGCAGACTGAAATACCAGTTCGCCAGAGAGGAACCATTCCTCACTGGGTCCTCTGACTGAGCGGTAACCAATTTCATAGTCGGCGGGGGTGCGATGGCGACAGCGACCGGCACGGTCGATGGTCTCCACGGCGCAGACCCTGGACCAAATTTCGCTGCCGAAGGCGCCCGCATTCATGGCCAGTGCGCCACCGATACTGCCCGGGATCCCGCTTAGGAATTCCGCGCCGCTGTAACCCGCGCTGGCAACTTGCTTCGCCACCTTTGCGCACGGCACACCAGCTTCAACCTTGAAC
>JANOVQ010000486.1:0-2782 GCA_031417495.1 Pseudomonadota bacterium
CGGTGGCGCGCGCGTGCTCGAGATTGGGTGCCAGAATGAAATTCATGTCCGCGTGTTTGGCCGCGAAGCGTCGCCCGGCGGGGCTCACCCCTGCGCTCATGAGCGCAGGCCGGGGTTGTCGGAGCGGCTTTGGCTCGGCCACACAGGCGGGCGCCTTGAAATAGCGTCCTGCGAAATCGAAGGGCACGTCTTCCTGCCACAGGCGCTTGATCAAGCTCATCCATTCATCGGCGTAGGCGTAACGTTCGGCATGCGGCAATTGCGGCGCGCCGAACATCTCGACCTCCGGCGTATTCCAACCAGCGACGACATTCATACCAAAGCGGCCGCCGGAAATATGATCGATGGTGACGCCCTGTTTAGCCGCGAGGACGGGATGGATCGAGGCCACCGCAGTGGTCGCAAAAACCTGGATGCGGGAGGTGGCCTGGGCCAGACCAGCCGCCCAGGTGTAGGTTTCGAAGGTGCGGGCGTTGAAGTCGCTAGGGCCGCCAAAGCCCTTCCAGCGGCAGACCGGGATCAAGGCCTCGATCCCGAGTGTCTCGGCGAGTTGCGCGAGGCGCAACGATTCCGCCCAGGTCACTTCCACGCCACCCGGTGCGGTTGAGATGGTACAGCCGTGACTCACGTTGGTGCCGAAGATCGCGAGCTTGAGCCGGTTCATTCTCAATCACCGATGTTTTCAAAGGACACCGGTACCGGTCGCGTTAGCATGTCGAGCACGGGACAGTGTTGATTCACGGCCGCAATCAGACGCGCGCGATCGCCAGCGCTCGCTGTTGACTGGAGATTCACTTTTACCCTGAGCGCACCAAAGCCTGGCCGTACCGTTTCATCGATGGCGAAGAATCCCCTGAAATCAATGTCGCCTTCGACGGTGACCGCAACCCCTTCGAGCGGGATGCCGAGCGCAGTCGCAAACGCGCGATAAGTGATCTCCTGGCAGGTGCCGAGGGCGGCGAGTACCAGCTCGATGGGGGTCGGCCCGCTGTCGCTGCCGCCGATTCCGGCCGGCTCATCGATGGTGAGAGTGTGCTGGCGCAATTTCACTTCGGAACGAAAGCCGGTGGTCAATTGCGACTCAGAACGGAACGTCGCGCGCGCTTTGGGTGCTTCTTGGCGGAACGACGCGGCGGCGCGGGCAATGGCGTCAGCCATGGGCGTGGACGTACTCATGTTGGGCACCTGTGAGGATTTAGGGTATGGCAGTATAGGCAAAGCTGCAGGGCCCGGGCGGAAATAATCCTGACATTCGGCTGTTTGTGAGCGGCCGCTGCGGCGTTGCGTTGCTTGAAAATGGGCCCACCATTGCCGGCGCAACGCGCCTTGCAGCAACCGCTCACAAACACCCTCGGTGTGACAAGATTATTTCCGCCCGGGCCCTTAGCGCCTGCCTCCAGGAGATCCTGATGAGTGACGTTCGCCAACTGCGTCTGGGCGCCTTTATGCGCCCGGTCAGCATCCATACCAGCGCCTGGCGTTATCCGGGCGCGTTCACTGACGCGAACTTTAACTTCGCGCACTACAAACGCTTCGCGCAAACCTTGGAGCGCGGTTGTTTCGATGCCTTTTTCATGGCGGATCACCTCGCGGTATTGAACATGCCAATGGCCGCGCTGAAGCGCAGCGCCACCGTCACCTCGTTCGATCCGCTGACTTTGCTGCCCGCGCTTGCGGCAGTCACCGAGCATCTCGGGCTCATTGCGACCGCCTCGACTTCCTACAACGATCCTTATCACGTGGCCCGCAAATTCGCCTCGCTCGATCACTTAAGCGGTGGGCGTGCCGGCTGGAATGTGGTGACGTCGGTGAATCCTCAGGAAGCGCTGAATTTCGGGCGCGAAGAGCATCTCGATCACGCCGAGCGTTATCGCCGCGCCCGCGAGTTCTACGAGGTAGTCACCGGGCTGTGGGACAGCTGGGCGGACGATGCCTTCATTCGCGATGTGGAGGCCGGAATCTATTTCAATCCAGATGGCCTCCACATCCTGAATCACCAGGGGAAGTACTTCAAAGTGCGCGGCCCGCTGAATGTCGCTCGCCCGGTGCAAGGTTGGCCGTTAATTGTGCAGGCAGGTGCTTCCGAGGATGGACGACAGCTCGCGGCGGAAACTGCCGAGATGGTTTTTTCGGCGGACAATTTCATTGAGTCCGCGCGCGAGCTCTATGCGGATGTGAAGGCACGCATGCGCAAGTTTGGCCGCGACCCGGCGCATCTTAAGATTCTGCCGGGTGCGTTTGTGGTGGTTGGTGACACCGTCGCTGAGGCGCAGGCCAAGAAGCAACATCTCGACAGCCTGGTTCATCCGGACAGTGGACTATCTTCGCTTTCGATGCTGCTTGGCCATGATGTCTCGCGCTACCCGCTCGACGGACAATTGCCGGAGATTCCGGAGACCAATGCAAGCAAAAGCTCACGCGAGAAAATCATCAACCGTGCGCAACGCGAAAAGCTGACGGTGCGTGAACTGGCGCAGTGGATTGGTGGCAGCTTTGGCACCCTGGAATTGATCGGCACCCCGCAAACCATCGCAGACGCCATGCAAACCTGGCTCGAGACTGAGGCCTGCGACGGCTTCAATGTGATGTTTCCCTACCTGCCCGAGGGCCTCGACGATTTCGTGAACCTGGTGGTGCCCGAATTACAGCGGCGCGGAATTTATCGGCGGCGTTACGAAGGCACGACGCTACGCGAGAATCTGGGTGTGCCGCGGCCGCGCAACCGCTTCTTCGGGTAATCTGGTGTGGAAAAGGGGACTGTGGAAAAGGGGACGGAGGGATT
>JANOVQ010000487.1:0-3344 GCA_031417495.1 Pseudomonadota bacterium
TTAGCGTAGGCCACAATCGCCGCCGCCTGCACCGCGGTATTCACCTGCGGCGCGATGATGCCCGCCGCCCCGGCGTCCAGTGCGCGCTTGATCTCAATCTCTGCATGGTTCGGTAGGCGCACTACACAGGGCAGCGCGCCCGCACCCATGATCATGCGCTGCATGTCGAGTGGCCCGACCGGCGCGTGCTCTGTTTCCAAAAATAACCAGTCGTAGCCGCTGCCGGCCAGAATCTCGGTCACTTCAGGACTGGCGAGGCTGGCGATGGTGCCGATAAGGCGGTCCCCGCGGCGCAGGCGGGTGCGGAATGTGAGGGGTTCGGTCATGCGGTGGCTGTGCGCAGTGGATTGCTAGGTTACCGGATGTTGATCAGTCGCAGTCTAGTCACAACGAACATAGTTGCCTTGGCGCAGTTTGTTTTGCCGATGGCGCGATAGTGGCGCAGTTTATTGAACTGCGCCACTTAGCTCGCGCACTTGACTGTCAGGGCTTGGGAATCTGGATTAGCGTAACGCGAAGAGCCTCCAAATCTACGTACATTGAATGGACAATGGGCCTGCATCACCATCCGAGGCATCACCTCGCTTGCCGGAAAGTGCCATGACATCCACCCTCGAACTCGAATCCACGCTCACCGATCGCTATCAGACCACCGTGCCGGAAACCGTTCGGCGCGTTCTCAACCTCAGTAAGCGGGACAAAATCCACTACACAATCCACCCCGATGGCGAAGTCGTACTCACGCGCGCGGACCCCGTCGAGGCCGAAGATCCATTGCTTGGACAATTCCTAAACTTCCTGGCGAGCGACATCGCCAGCCACCCAGAACGTCTCCAGACCCTCGATATCGGACTGGTCAACCGGGTCAAGTCGCTGGTGGCTGGCGTAGAAGTGGACCTCGACGCGCCGTTGTCATCAGACGAAGAATGAGCAGGACCCAAAGGGCGCCCTTGGTAATCAATGGCTGGAATATCTTTGGGCATTCTTTGTTTCTCAATCAGATTGATGGGCCCGCTGTTGCCAAATTGAAGGATTGCGGCGGCCGTGGAATACTGCCAGTACAACGATGCGAGCCGCTTCGAGACGAAAATAGGCGCCGTACGGGAATCCGCGAGAAGTGACACGCCGAATGTTATCGTGAACGACCGCATATGCTTTCGGTTGCTCCGCCGCGAGCGAGATACATCGATCAATTTCAGCAATGAATTCGGCACCAAGACCCGGACGCTCGGCTTCGTATCGCAAAGCCGCCGCAATAAATTCTGCGCGCGCAGCGCGATGAACTTTGACCCTTAATCTCGTCGGCCAATTTGCGTAAGCGCTGAAGCTTTAACTTCATCCCAAGACACCACGTCGTCGGGGTTCTTCTCGAGATCCGCGATTCGCCGATCAAGTTCGGCCCGCTGTGCATCCGTGGGGGGCGGCACTCCGCCTCGCTCGGAGATGCAATCCCACAGTGCTTCTACCAGCTCGAGCTGATCTTCTACGGAGAGCTTTTTGGCTTGTTCAAGGATCTTCGCATTCATAAGCTAAGTATAGCTTCGTTCTTTTCGCGGGCCTAACATGGCGATGATGACAAGGCGCAACCGAGCGAAAAAGCGGAGTCTACATTGAGTTAATGCGCATTTTGAGTTCGGTTGCAACGCCGCCAGCGCGCCTTCAGCGAATTTATAGAGGTGCCCATAACTCAAGTTCTATCCGCGCCGCCCAAGGCCATCGAGCAGAACTGATAATTTCAGCAGGTCGTTGCTTGGTATTCGTTTGATCGGTAAACGGGAACTGGACGAGAACGACCTCACCAAAACTATAGTCGGTCATACTCGGCATCGTCGTCGTTGTCCCACACCTTGGCGAAGCCCGCATGGGTGGCTTGCGCCGCCGTTCGTATCAGGCGCCGATCTTCGTCCCGACCACGCAGGAAATCGACGAAGTGTTCGACCTCGGCGAGACGTCGTGCCGGAAGATCTTTTAGCTTAGCGAGAAGGGAGTTTGGGTCTGGCTGGTTCATAGTGAATATTCTGGAAATAGATGATCCGAATTACGTCTTAACCAGTATAGACAACCGGAAGCGCGATGCCACGAAACAGCCCTCACGCCTTAACCTTAAACGAATGGCTCCATTCCTTGCCCTGCGAATCCACCACGTCTGCACGCAAATCGCCGCCTTTGTGCGGCTTAAAGAAGAAGCGGAAGCTCGGATCTTCGCTAATCGAAATGCCAGTTTCCGCGGTCATGATGAGATTACCGTTGAAAAAGAGTTTCAGTGACTTCACGAAATGCGCCGGCCGAATCAGCTGGGTTTTCTGATCCTTCTGCATACCGGTGATATTGGGGTGGCTTAGCATGAGCTGGCCAATGATCGCGTCTTCCGGTGTGCGTTCGCCCACGGTGCGGAAATTAATCTCCCCGATGCGCTCCATCGCAGCCTTGAGATCCGAGCCCAACGGTGCCGAACACCCGCCTTGCGCTTTCACAAAGTTAGTCACCATGTGGTGCTCGCCAGTATTCAGGACTGCAATTGCCCGCACATTGGTGTAGTTATCGATACGGATTCTGAGCGCCAGATCCGCGCGGCCGATTTCCGGGGTGAGGTTAAACAGCCCCGCCAATGGCTCGGGGTTGTTGTCCACCACCACATAGATCTTCTCGATAAAGCGCGCGGCCGTTTGCGGAAATTGCGCCTTGATGGTGACCGGCGTGAAGGCCGCGTCTTCGGCGCGATAAGGAGTCTTCATTTGAATGACGGTGCTGTCTTCCACCATGACCTTGTCGCCGAAATACTTCGGTTTGAGGAAAGTGGCCCAGACATCGACGGGAGATTGATCGGCGGCCAGAACCAGCGCGCTGGCCAGCATCAGGGCTGCCATCAGCAGCGTTCGGCCAATTCCGATATTCGGCGTATTCATTTGTCTTTCCTCGATTCCACATGACAGGCGTTTCTACTCATTAGACCCGCGAGGGGAGAAAGTTCCCTTCAGGATTGTCGATATCCGCCAATTCGGGGCATTAAGCGCGTTCGCCGGCGCCGCGCTAAGTGGCAGATTCTTGCTCAGCGTTATCGTCGAAACAACCCCGGTCTCAGGCTTCTGCAGCAGTGTTGCCGGGGGTGTCAGCCTTTTCTTAACGCCAAAGTCGGGCAGAGGATGCGTGGAGTTATCCATAATCCGGGAGGCTCGCTAACCGCGCAATCGTCAGGCTCTGGAACGCAGAGCGCCTCTCGGCGGAGGACCTCGCGCACCAATAATTCGCTGCTCGATTTGAGGTCTCTCGCCACTATTTTCCCCAGACGTGACAGTTGTTTACTTCGCTCACGGCGCGGTTCTACGAGTGCTGCCTGAAGCCCA
>JANOVQ010000488.1:0-2399 GCA_031417495.1 Pseudomonadota bacterium
ACCGCTCCTCTTTTCCATCACGATCGCCACAACGGGCAGCAGCCGCAACGCTATTCTTGGCGTTATCGCGTTTTTCGCGGTGGGAGCGCTTATCCTCTTTCGCGTCGACGTAGACGAGGGGCGCGCCATGGCGCGCGACGCTGAGAAGGGATTAATACGGATACCTGGTCTGGCGGAGGCACCTTAGCCAGGATGATGCTGATTCGTTCGGTGCGTGCACAAACGTTTGGGCGGAAGGAACTCGCCCACCAAGTCCCAATGCCACGCCTCACGCCGAATGGTCGACCGTGGATCTTTTAGCGGCTTGAACTGGAGACGCTCCTCGCGCAGGCCAACCCGCCGACCATAGGCGATGAGGCGCTTGCGATCTGTGGAAACCAAGTGCGCCATCTCGTGCCCCTTCCACACATGACGGTGCAGCCACAGCCCACCGTCCATCGCGTAGATCATTCCATCGCGACGGTGGTTGAATTCAAGGTAGAGCGGGCACTCATCGGGTTCTGTGGCCATCGACGCGAACTATAACACGACTTTACTGGCAGTTGACGACTCCCTCGACCGTCGCTGGCGACACAGCTGGCACACCACCCATGAACAGCGCACACTTGATGGGAAAGGCCTGCGGATGAGTCGCACTCGCTCCCCAGCCACCACCGTTTACGGTACCAAACGTGAAGGTGACTCCCGGTGAAGGATTGGCGTTGATGGCTGTCAGGCTCGAGCTATAGGTTCCGTTGGTGTAGAAGTAGGCCTCTTCAGCGGTGGCGAGGTTTCGCAGATCCGATTTGATGGCGGCCAGATTCGCCTTCCCTTTTGTGTTCTGAAACTTCGGGATGGCGATAGACGCGAGGATCCCGATGATCACGACGACGATCAGGAGTTCGATTAGGGTGAAACCGCTGCATCGCTGGCGCATATGCGGACCTTGGCGTTCGGACGATCAGACGAAGGATGACCCAAATATGGGCTTGGCTGTCCGAATGGAATTGCAATGCTGGGGCCGCCGACCACTACTCACGGGAACACGTTGATATATAAGGATTTATCGGTTCTGTGTGACCTCGCACACAAAGGAAAAATCCGTTCGATTCGCATCAGATGCGGCAGGATGCAATGCCAATCGTGATTCGCGGATGGTCGATCAGTGTTTCGTTTCCAGCCAGTTGTCCCCTACTCCCAAATCGACCACGAGTGGCACATCAAGCGACGCCGCCGTCTCCATTTCGTTCCGCACCAACGAGCTGAGTGCCCCGAGCTCCTCGGGTGGACACTCGAAAACAAGTTCGTCGTGTACCTGCAGAAGCATGCGGCTTTCGAATTGTTTCTCCATGAGTGCGTGATGAATGCGGATCATCGCACGCTTGATCAAGTCGGCGGCTGAACCCTGAATCGGAGCGTTCGTCGCCACCCGTTCACCAAATGCGCGAATGTTGAAGTTCCGCTCCTTTAGTTCCGGGATATAGCGGCGGCGGTGAAAAATGGTCTCCACGTAGCCTCGCGCTTTCGCGCTCTCCACCATCGAATCGAGATATTCGCGCACACCGCGAAAGCGCTCGAAATACGTAACAATGAACTCTTTCGCTTCGGCGTTCGAGATCTTGAGTTGCCGAGAGAGCGCGTGCGCCCCCTGGCCGTAGATCGTCGCAAAATTGATCGTCTTTGCGCGGGCTCGCATTTCTGACGAGACCGACTCCACCGGTACCCCAAAAATGATCGCGGCAGTTTCACGGTGAATATCTCCGCCTGACGCAAAGGCACGCACGAAAGCCGGATCGTGGGAAAGGTGAGCTAGCAACCGCAATTCGATCTGCGAGTAGTCCGCTCCAAGAAATTTCCACCCGCGTCTGGGGACAAATCCCCGCCTGATGTCGCGCCCCAGTTCACGCCGTATCGGGATATTTTGTAGATTGGGATCGCTCGAAGACAAACGTCCGGTTGCCGCCACCGTCTGATTAAACGACGTATGCAAGCGATGGTCGCGTGGATGAATGAGCTCCGGCAATGTGTCGAGATAGGTGGACTCGAGCTTCGTGAGCTCGCGATACTCCATCAGTAACGTTGGCAGCGAATGTCCTTCTTCCGCGAGTTCCTGCAGGACGCTCGCGTCGGTTGAAGGTCCGGTTGCCGTTTTCTTCTTGACGGGCAACTGAAACTTCTCAAAGAGAATCGTCCGAAGCTGAGGATTCGAGTTGATGTTGAACCTCTCCCCCGCCTCGACAAAGATCTCCTCCTCGACCCGCTGTCGCTCGCGCTGAAATCGCTCCTTCAGCGATCGGAACCACGTCAGATCAATCGAGACCCCGGCCAACTCCATGTCCGCCAACACATCCACCAAGGGTAACTCGATATCACGCAGCAACGACCCCATGCCGGTTGCGTTCAACTGCACCTCGAAGACC
>JANOVQ010000489.1:0-4596 GCA_031417495.1 Pseudomonadota bacterium
TCCTGGGCGCGCTGGGCGACCAGTATCGCGGCGCCACCACCTTGGCCTACGGCCCGAGCTACGGCAGCGGTGCGGCCGTGGTGCAGTTTAACGTGTGATCGGTCGGCAGTGTGGCAGCGACACCGCTCGCTCAAACCACCCGCACGTTACAAAACTGCCAGGGATCACCCGCATCCACTGACTCTGAAAACAACTTGCCGCGTTGATATAGCGGTGTCCAATCGGTGTACTCACCGACGACTGGGCCGAGGTAGGGCAGACAGATTTCGAGATTCCGCCGGAAATCCATTTCATCGGGTTCGGTAATGCCGCGTGTGGGGTTTTCAATTGCCCAGATCATGCCGGACAGCACCGCGACCGTGACCTGCAGGCTGGTCGCGCTATTGAAGGGCGCGAGCGCGCGCGCTTCATCGATTGAGAGCTGCGATCCGAACCAGTAGGCGTTTTTTGCGTGACCGGCGAGCAACACACCGAGTTCATCGATCCCCTGCGTGATGTCCTCCATCAAAATCCGCTTACGCGGCTGCAGATGCCAGTTCCGTCCCGCGAATTCATGCACCGAGAGGACGGCCGCATCACACGGGTGATAGGCATAATGCACGGTAGGTCGATACCGCACCTGTCCACCCTCACGCACCGTCAAGTAATCTGGAATCGATATCGATTCCCCATGGGTAATCAAGAAGCCGTGATAATGCTGCGCGAGCGGCGTCCAACTGCGCACCCGCGTGCTCGCGCCGGGACGTGCTAAATAAATCGCACTGCCGCCGCCCTCCGCATGGCGATGACCATCTGGCGGCAAGGTCTTTTCGTGCGTGCCCCAACCGAGTTCAGCCGGTTGCGAGCCTTCGCTGACGAAGCCGTCCACTGACCAGGTATTCACAAATTCCCCCACCGCCTTCGGCACGTGGGAAGTCTGCGTATCGCGTTCGGCAATGTGAATCACTTTCACGCCGAGGCGCGCCGCAAGCGCGGCCCAGGCTTCGCGCGAGGTGGGTTCCGGCAGGAGGTCCTTAACGTCAGTCGCGAGATTGAGCAAAGCCTGCTTCACGAAATGCGAGACCAGCCCGGGGTTAGCGCCATGCGTGATCACGGCGGTGGGGCCGCCGGGCCGGGTCTTACGTAACCCGATGGCCCCTTCACGCAGTGCATAGTTCGTGCGCTGCGCCAGCGGCACATCCGGATCGGTATAGCCACCGGGCCAGGGTTCAATACAGGTATCCAAGTAGAGCGCGGCGCGTTCGCCGGCATAGACAATCAACGCAACGCTCGCCACATCCACCGACAAATTCAGCAAAAAATCGCCCGCGCCAACCAGTGGATTGAGGATCTGTCGATAATTTTCCGGCGTGAGCGGCTGCACGACAAACGAGACTCCGTATTGCGCTGCCTCGGCGCGACCCGCGTCGTCCGCCGTCACAATCGTAATCTGCGCAGGGGTGAGTCCACCGATGTGGCGCAGGATCAAGGGCAGCACGCCCTGCCCGATGCTACCGAAACCAATGATGACCAGGCGGCCGGCGAATTGGGTATGAATTTTAGTCAGGGCAGGGGCTGAGAGGGCAGGCATACGGGGGCGTTCCTTGTGGTTGGACCGACGTTGAGTGCCGCCGATAGGGCGCGCAGCGTGACCGCATTGGGGGATGCGCGCAAGTCGGCGCGGGTACCATTGGCGCAAATCTGTGCTCACGCCTTCCATGTTGGTGCGCGGATCTCTCCATGCGCACCAGCCCTCCCTTTTAAATTCCCCCAAATCAGTCATTTAAAAAGTTGGCGCGCGAATTGCTGCATCGCATATCAGGGCGCGTCCAACGACGGCCGCGCCCCGCAACTACGCCTCCTTTCGCAATGTCGCTCCGGAGGCCGCAGGCGAGACGCCACCAAGCTAGGCGCGTTTCGTTGGCCCCAATTGAGAGGAGCGCAAGATGGTAGGTGTTTCAAGGCAACTCGCCGCACTCGGTGTGACGGGATTTTTATTAAGCGCAGGCGTTACTGCCGACGCCACCACCCTGTGGCAGGCCATTCAGAACGGCAAACCGGATCTGTTCATGCGCTACCGGTTCGAGCAAGTGGATGACGCGCAACTGCCCGTCGTCAAGGATGCGTACGCGAATACTCTGCGCACGGCACTCGGCTACAGCACCGGCCTGTTTCATGACTTCGGCGCCTATCTTCAGCTGGAGGATGTGCGCGTGCTGGCCAATGAGGACTTTAACGATGGCGGCGGCAACGGCATTACCAATCGCGCGCTGGTAGTGGATCCCGAAGGCACCGAGATCCAGCAGGCGAATTTCCGCTATCGCGGACTGCCGCGTACCACCATCACCCTGGGTCGCCAGGAAATAGAACATCGCCTCGCGCCGTTGCATCGCTATGTCGGCAATATTTTATGGCGGCAGAACTGGCAGAGCTTCGATGCGTTGCGCGTCGTCAACGACAGCCTGCCCGCCACCCATATCGATTACGCCTATCTGTGGAACGTCAATCGGATCTTTGGTGAAGACAACCCGATCATCGATCGCAGCAACTACGGCAGCGATAGTCACGTGCTCAGTGTGACCTACGGCGGCTTCAGCTGGGGCAAATTGGAGGGCTACAGTTACTTGCTCGATTTTGCGAGCGTCAACCGCGGCACCCAGGCCCTGGCCACCGCGACCAACGGTGCACGCTTTCAAGGGCAACGGGATGTCATCGCCTATTCAAGCAAGATTCTGTACACCGCCGAGTACGCCCGCCAAATCGATTATGCGGACAATCCGGTCGACATCGGCGTCGATTACTATCTGTTCGAACTGGGCGGGCTCAAGCTGTTCAATTCTCCCTACGTTGAATCCGTCACTCTCAAGGGGAGTTACGAAGTGCTGGAAGGCGATGGGCCATTTCGCCTCGGCGCGGCGCGCGTCGCACGCGCTTTCCAAACGCCACTCGGCACCAATCACGCGTTTCAGGGCTGGGCTGATCGTTTCCTCAGCACCCCCGCCGACGGCATTGTCGATCTCTACGGCACCTTGGCCGTGAAGGCGTTCGGTGCGCAGTTCCTGCTGCTGTACCACGACTTCAGTTCTGACCGCGACGACTATGACTACGGCCATGAATGGAACGCGCAGATCACGCGCACGTTCTACGATCACTACACCGTGGGCCTCAAATACGCGCGTTACGACGCCGATCAAAACGCGCTCAACCTGGCGCGTAATGGCGCCGCGAGCGCGGGTATGCAGGCCTTCGATCTGGATAAGGTCTGGGCGTGGGTAGAGTTTCGGATTTAGTCATGAAAAGCTCCGACGCGCGTTGCCGCGGATTGCGGCAACCCGGTGAACCGCTGCGCCAGAGTTGTGCAATTCGTAAAGGAATAACGCCGCAGTTGTTGTTTGGCCTGACAATAGCTCCCCAGATTGCGGAGCCCCACGACGATGTGCGTTTACTGGTGGAGTTCCCGGACGGTTACCGTTGCAAGGATCCGATGTCCCTATACCAAGTCGCCACCTGAGGTGTCATGACCACTGACTTCGCCGCCATGCTCAAGGAAATCGGTCGCGGTAAACACGCCGCGCGTGCGCTGTCGCGCGCGCAAGCGGAGGTATTAGGCAGCGCGTTGGCCGCGAATACCGTCCCCGATGGAGTACTGGGTGCGATCCTGATCGCACTGCGCATGAAAGGGGAAAGTGCCCCCGAGCTACTCGGTCTCCACCACGGCCTGCACGCCGCCGAGTTGACGCCACGCGTGCGCCTGACTGCGCCCGTGCCGCACGCCACCCCGCTGGTGATCCCCAGCTACAACGGCGCGCGTCGTACGCCGAACCTGCTGCCCTTACTCGCGCTGATGCTGCGCGAATTCGACATTCCCGTGCTGCTGCATGGCCCGCGCACTGTCGCCGGCCGCACCGCTAGCGTCACCGTCCTCGAGCTGCTCGGTCACGCGCCGGCCCGTGATGTGGCTGAAGCGGAACGCCAACTGGCGACCACCCGACTCACCTATGTTCCACTCGAGCTGCTGTCGCCACCACTCGCGCGGCTCCTGGCTTGGCGCGAGACCCTGGGCGTGCGCAATGTCGGTCACACCTTGGTGAAGTTGCTCACGCCAGTGGCAGCGCCCGCGCTGCGGCTGATTGGCACGACCCACGCGGTGTATCGCGAACTGCTGGCCGAGTTTCTGCGCGCGAGCACCGGCTCCGCAGTGCTCATGCGCGGCCACGAGGGCGAAGCCATCGCGAGTCCCCAGCGCCTGCCTGCGATGGAATGGATAGTGAATGGTGAAATGCGCACGGTACCGGCGCTTGCAGCGTCGCTCACTTTCGATCCTGCGCCGGAAGCTTTGCCGTCACTGGAGGCCAGCGCGACTGCCCAGTGGATCCGTGCGGCACTCGTACGCGAGGATGGCCACGAGATTCCGCGCGCAGTGTGCGAGCAGGTAAGTCGGCTGGTGTGGATCACGGGGCGCACGCCCACGCTCGAGGCGGCGCGTGAATTAGTACAACTTCGTTTTCCGACAAGGCACACCGCATGAAAGCTCTCGGCAAAGTTTGGTTAGTCGGTGCCGGTCCCGGCGATCCGGAGTTATTGACGGTGAAGGCCACGCGGGTGATCGCGCTCGGC
>JANOVQ010000490.1:0-2848 GCA_031417495.1 Pseudomonadota bacterium
CTTCGAAACGATTAAAGCGATTAAGAACGTCACGATCACCGAGCCCTTCTTCCAGGGACACTTCCCCGGAAAGCCGATCATGCCAGGCGTGTTGATCCTGGAGGCAATGGCGCAAGCAACTGGCCTATTAGCATTTCGCTCGCATCGAGCGTATCCCGAATCCAAGAGCATGTACTACCTTGTCGGGGTGGATAAGGCGCGTTTTAAGCGCCCGGTAGAACCCGGCGACCAGTTGATTCTGGTCGCCCACATGCAGCGCCGCATCCGCGGCATCTTCAAATTCGCGGCCACGGCACATGTCGGCACTGAACTCGTAGCGCGTGCTGAATTCATGACGACCGAAATGGAGGATCGTCCTTGATCGATCCGAGCGCGCGAATTGATCCTTCTGCGCAGCTAGCGGGGGATGTGCACGTTGGACCTTGGACCATCATCGGCGCGGATGTGGAAGTGGGTGCTGGATCGAGTATCGATGCACACTGCATTATCAGAGGCCCCACTCGGATCGGCGCTAACAATCGAATCTATGCCTATTGTTCGATTGGCGAAGACCCACAGGACAAGAAGTTTATTGCGGGGACGCCCACGCGCCTTGAGATCGGGGATGGCAATACGATTCGCGAATACTGCAGTATTAACCGCGGTTCGCTTGGGGGTGGCGGCGTCACCACCGTCGGCGATGACAACTGGATCATGGCTTACTGCCATATCGCGCACGACTGCCATGTGGGCAACCATACGATATTCGCAAATAACGCCACGCTCGCAGGACATGTCGAAATCGGTGATTTTGCAATTCTTGCCGGGTTCGCGGCGATCCACCAGTTTTGCCGAATCGGCGAATCAAGCTTCACCGCGATTTCGGCCGTTATCGTCAAAGATGTGCCGCCGTTTGTGATAGTGGAAGGGAACACGGGACGCGCGCGCGCGATCAATCGCGAAGGGATGCGTCGGCGCGGCATGTCGACCGAGGTTATTGAGGCGGTCAGGCGTGCCTACAAAATTCTCTATCGACAAGGACTCACCGTGGATAAAGCGACGGAAGACTTAGCGCCGCTAGCCGCTGAATTCCCCGAAGTTCAGCGTTTCGTGCATTTCATCAGCCACAGCCAGCGCGGTATCGTTAGATGCCGAGCGACTTCATGAGATGCTGCGCGTCGGTATCGTCGCCGGGGAACCTTCCGGAGATCAACTCGGCGCTACCTTGATCACGGCGCTGCGGGCGCGTGACCCTGATATTGAGATTACCGCGATGGCCGGGCCGCAGATGCGCCGCGCCGGTTGTCGCGACATCGCCGGTATTGAAGAACTCTCCGTGATGGGGCTGGCTGAAGTGCTCCGGCACTATCTGCGTCTGCGCCGCTTACGCGCGCGACTGATTCATACCTTCCTTGCGCTTCGTCCCGATGTCTTCATTGGCATTGATGTCCCGGATTTTGTCCTGCAAATTGAATCCGAGATGAAAACCGCCGGCATTCCGACCGTCCATGTGGTTTGCCCGCAGGTGTGGGCGTGGCGTCCCGGACGGTTGCCGGTCATCCGTCGTGCGGTGACGCGCATGTTGACCTTGTTTCCCTTTGAGACAGCGTTCTTGCAGCAGCATCACATTGGCGCACATTTCATTGGCCATCCGTTGGCCGACCGGATTCCCTTCCACGGCGATCAGGCCGCCGCGCGGGCGGGCTTTAAAGTGGGGAATCGTGGCCCCGTGGTCGCGTTGTTGCCGGGCAGCCGGCGCCAGGAGTACCGGCGACATCTCCCACTTTTTCTCGCGGCCGCCCGTCTGCTGCTGGCGCAAACGCCGGGGTGCCAATTCCTCCTGGCGGTCGTGAATGAGGACGCCGCGCAGTACGCACGGGTGATCGCGGACCCTTATGCTCTGCCGCTGGAAATTATCGTGGCGCGCTCGATCGAAGTACTGACCGCCGCCGATGTGGCGCTCTGTGTGTCGGGCACCATCACTTTGGAAGCTGCCTTGACTAAGACGCCCGCGGTGGTTGCCTATCGCATGCCGGCGCTGACGTATGCGGTGCTGCGTCGCATGGTCAAGGTGCCGTACATTGCATTGCCCAACTTACTGCTCAGCCGACCCTTGCTCCCGGAGCATATTCAAGCCGCGGCGACTCCCGTAACCCTGGCGCGAGCGCTCGCGGAGTGGCTGGGCGAGCCGGCGCGCGTGGCGGCTTATCGTGCGCAATGCCAAGGGCTACATCAGACCTTGCGCAATGACGCCGGCACGGCGGCGGCGGCGGCGGTGCTCGCGTTACTGGCTGAGCACCACGCGCCAGACCCTGTGCCTGGAGGATCGTCATGATCACGGCGGGAGTGGATGAAGCCGGCCGTGGACCCTTGGCCGGCCCGGTGGTCGCGGCGGCGGTCATCTTAGATGACGCGCGCCCTATCCCTGGCCTCGCCGATTCCAAGAAACTCTCGGCCCGCCGGCGCGAGGCGCTGTATTGCTTGATCGTGCGCGATGCTGCGAGTTTTGGCGTCGGCCTCGCGAGTGTCGAAGAAATCGACCATCTGAATATCTACCATGCCACCTTGCTTGCCATGCAGCGTGCAATCGCCGCGTTGACTGTGCAGCCCGAGCACGCGCTGATCGATGGCAATGTTTGCCCGCGCTTGGCGTGCTCCGCGAGCGCCATCATTGGTGGTGACGCGACAGTGCCGGCCATCAGCGCCGCGTCGATTCTCGCGAAAGTGACGCGCGACCGCATGATGGATGAGCTGGCGCTGCAATTTCCAGCCTATGGTTTTGAGCGGCACCGCGGGTATCCGACAGTGGCGCATTGTCAGGCTCTCGCCCGCCACGGCGTGACACCAGTCCATCGCCGCTCGTTTCGAC
>JANOVQ010000491.1:0-4771 GCA_031417495.1 Pseudomonadota bacterium
ATCGGCGCCGGGTTCATTCCCGGCACCCTCGATATGTCGTTGGTTGATCGGGTCGAACAGGTTTCCAACGACGAAGCGGTGGCCTTCGCCCGTCGCTTGGCGACGGAGGAAGGGATCCTGGCCGGAATCTCGTGTGGCGCGGCGACGGCGGTGGCCGCGCGCCTCTCGCTCGAACCTGCAATGGCCGGCAAGATCATCGTGGTGATTCTGCCCGATGCCGGGGAACGCTATCTATCGAGCGTGCTGTTCGAGGGGATGGCGTAGCTGGCGTGCGGCACTGATTGGCGGATGAGGGCGAGCGCAATCCGGCATCCGATCAGCGTTGCAACGTCGGCGCACGTTGCGCTCATTTAACTTAATCGCTCTGCCGTGAGACTTTAATAAATAGCAGAAGCGTGCTTCCTCACGCATTGCCGCCTAGAATGCCGCTCCGCTTTTCTCGAGCCGCGCCATGTCGCACGCTGCGAATTCCCTGAAATCGATCTTCTTCGCGTTGGGCGCGAACTTCACCATCGCGATTGCGAAGTTCATCGCGGCCGCCGTCACCTCCAGCGGGGCAATGCTCGCGGAGGCGATCCATTCGCTCGCAGATACCGGCAATCAAGTTCTGCTGTTGATTGGCCTTAAACGTGCGCGACGGCCGCCCACGCCAGACTATCCGCTCGGTTTTGGCAAGGCCATCTACTTCTGGTCTTTTCTGGTGGCGCTGATTCTGTTCAGCGTAGGGGGCTTTTTTTCGTTATATGAAGGGCTGCACAAGCTGGCGCATCCGGCACCGATAAAAAGCCCGTGGGTCGCTGTTGGCGTGCTCATTTTCGCGATTGTCGCCGAAAGCATCTCAACCTGGGGCTGCTTGCGTGAGGTGAACAAGGTACGACGGGGCCGCTCACTGTACCGGTGGTTCCGCGAAAGCCGGCAAAGCGAGCTGCTGGTGGTGCTTGGCGAGGACACTGCCGCGCTGATTGGCCTGGTCTTCGCGCTAATCGCGATTGGTGCGACCATGGTGACCGGCAATCCGATGTACGACGCACTGGGGACCCTGGCGATCGGTGTCATCTTAATTCTCGTCGCGATTTTTGTCGGGATTGAAGTCAAAGCATTGTTAATTGGCCAGGGCGTTGAGCCGGACGTGGAGGCGGCGATGAAAACCTTCCTGCGCGCGCGGCCCGAGGTTGCGGAGATGCTGAATCTGCTCACCATGCAACTCGGCGATCGCGTGATGGTCGCCATCAAAGCGCAGATGGTGGATCCCGGTAGCGCGCGCGGCTTGGTGGATGCAATCAACACGGTGGAAGCGGCGTTTCGCATCCAGTTTCCCGCTGTGCAGTGGTTGTTCTTTGAACCGGATCACGTGGCCTGAGCGACATGCGCATAAGTGAACTCTTTCATAGTATTCAAGGCGAGGGCCATCTCACCGGCAAACCGATGTATTTCATTCGGGCCCAGGGCTGTGCCGTGAAATGTCCGATTCGCGAGGTCTGTGATCAACCGGAATCTCTGAGCTTCAAAGGCGGTACGGAATACACGCCGGCGACGCTCGCCGAGCTTGCCGTGCAGGCGGTCGGACCGCGTGGCTGGGTGTGCCTGACGGGCGGTGAACCTGCGGAGCAAGCGGATTTCGATCACGTGGTGGCTGAGTGCCGCCGGCGCGGGCTGCATATCAATGTGCAAACCTCGGGACTGCGGCGGGTCAACGCGCCATGGGACTGGTGCACGGTATCGCCCAAGGCGCCGGTCGCCGCCTTGGCGATGGATTTCGCGCAGGAACTGAAAATCGTCTATACCGGCCAGACCCGTGCAGAATTGCAAGCCTATTACGAAGGTTTCTCGGCCTGGAATTACTACCTGCAGCCGTGTTGGCGGAACGGCTCGAGCAATCAGGCAGAAACCCTCGCGATGGTTTATGCCTTGAATCGCCTGGGCATGAGCTTCGAATTCTCGGCGCAATGGCACAAGTTTCTAGGGGTGAGATAGGTGCACTTTGGGAGGGGAAGCGACAAAAAAATGCCGCAACTCCGAAGAGTGCGGCAAGGAGGTTCGCATAGCCGAGATCGTGGGGAGGGGAAGACAGATCCCGGCGCTATGCGTACAAACGACTCAAAGCGTCAGGCCAGGACCGGCACGGCAAGCCTGGTGGCAAGGTAGGCAACTAACAAAGTCCACACGGCGACGCCGGCCAAACCGACCCCGATCGAGGCGATAAATTCCTGCTGGTTGGTCATGTCAATTCTCCTCAAACATTTAAATCAGTTGGGTGTTGGGGACTGGCTAGTCGGCCTGCACCGTTGAAGGAAATGTTAACCGGGAGATGTTGCGGGACTGTGTCGTAGGGGGTGGGGATTGTTACGCGTTTGTAGTAGCACGTTCTTGCAACAGCGCTTCGACCTGGCGGCGGAAATGGGCGAGATCGAGCGGTTTCTTGATCAGCGCACGAACGCCGGCCGCTTTGACGGTTTCTTCGTTCACTCGGTCGCTGTATCCGGTGTAGAGCAGGATGGCGAGCGCGGGGCGCAGCGTTAGCAGGACTGTCGCGAGTTCGAGACCGGTCATTGCCGGCATCGTCTGATCAAGCAGCACGAAATCGAAGTCGTCTGGATGCACTTCGAAATGCGCGCGCGCGAGCAGGCTATCATCAAAGCGCGTGACTTTAAGTCCCCACTGCTCAAGCAGCTCTTGCACGAATTCGCCAACTTCGGGATTGTCATCGACGCACAATACATGCCCCTCCAGGTTTGGCTCGACGCTGGAGCTGGCGTTGGTCTGCGGGCTTTGGACCGGAATTGTCAGGGCGGCCGGATCGCAGGGCAACAAAACGCGGATCGAAGTGCCGCGCCCGACCTCGCTTTTTACGACCAGATGCCCGCCGTATTCGTGGACAATGCCATGCACGATGGCAAGGCCCATGCCGGTGCCCATGTTCGATTCCTTGGTCGAGAAAAACGGCTCGAACATGCGTTGTTGAATTTCGGGCGGGATCCCTGGTCCGCTGTCCGTGATGGTCAGTTCCACGAATGAACCACCCAACGGCAAGCGACACGACGCGCAGCACACGCAGTCCGTGCATTGGCGCTCGCTCAGTTCGATGACAAGTTTCCCTACGCCGTTCATCGCATCGCGACTGTTGATGCAGAGATTCAGCAACACCTGTTCAAAGTGAAGGGGGTCCATCACGATGGTCGGCAGGCGTTCGGGAATATGGTTAGTCAATTCGATTGAAGAAGGGAGCGTGGATTCCAGCAGCGCGATCATTTCGCGCGTGATATGCGCGAGATCGACCGGTCGCGGTTGGCCGCGTTGACCGCGGCTGAAAGTCAGCATCTGTTGCACCAGATTGCGCGCGCGCAGACCCGAGCGATGGGCGCGATCCAGATAGCGCGAGAGCTTCGCATCCTGCAAGGTTTCCACGTGTTCCTTGGCGACTTCGACATAACCCAGCAGACCGGTAAGAATATTGTTGAAATCATGGGCGATGCCGCCGGTGAGTTGCCCAATGGCTTCCATGCGTTGCGCATGGCGCAGTTGCTCTTCGAGGGTGGCGCGCGCGTCTTCCGCCTCTTTCCGTTCAGTAATGTCGCGCACCATCTGCAGCACGTGCGGGCGACCCCGGAAGTGCACTAAGGTCGCGCGATATTCGCAGAACCACGGCGTGCCGCTCCGATGCATCGAGCGACCTTCCGCGCAGGCCCTGCCGTTGCTGAGGACATTGTCATAAAACGCTTTGGCCTTGCCGCGACTCGTGACAAAGCGGTAGATGCTTTGCCCGAGGAGTTCTTCGCGGGAATAACCGCTCATTCTGATCAGCGCCGGATTAACGTCCACCACCACGCCGTCGGTGGTGATCATCACGATGCCGTCCAACACCGAATTGAACACCGAGCCGTAGAGTTCTTCGCTGGCTTTAAGCGCCGATTCAGTGCGTGCGCGTTCAATTTCCACCACCACCCGGTCAGAGAAGATCCGCAGCAGCGCCTCGACTCTCTCCGGGTGGAGCATACGCGCGTGCGTCATCACGCTAATCAGGCCGAGCGCTGCGCCGTCGGTCCCGATCAGCGGAAACGCCGCATAGCCTTCAATTTTGAGCCGCTTGAGATCTGGATCGTTAAAGCTGTGCCGCACGCCCTGCGCATAGAACCTGAATTCTTTGCCGATGACCGTCGCACAGGGTGTCTTGGCGACCTTGTAGCGGTAATTCTTGATCCATTCGCCATCCACCCACAGCGCGACGGACTCGATCTCATCGGCTTTAGCGCCGCTCCCCAGTACGCCAATCATGGCGACATCAACTTCCAGGAGATCGACCAGACTGTGGGTTAAATCCTCGAAAACGGTTTCCCGCTGGGCGCTTGATAACGCGATGGCCGCCTTGAGGAACATCTGTTCGGCGGCCGACGAATCACGTTCGTCGAGGCGCAACAGGTTGTTCAGAATCGCGGTCGCTTTGGAGGTGATGGGCAGGGTCATGGGCAGGGCACTTAAGTTGACTTGCAGCTGAGTCTAGCAACGGGCTTGCGGATTAGCTCCCCTTACTAACAATGTCAGAACCATTCGATACAAAGGCGCAACATTAAGGGTAGGTCGAGGAAGGGTAGGTTAGGCTGAGCTTGCGAACCCCAACATTGGGATGTCGAACACGCTGATTCGCGAACGAGATGCTGCTGCGGCAGCTGATGGATGTTGAGGTTCGCAAGCTCACCCCAACCTACTCACGAAAGGTCGGGACTTTGCGGTTCACGGCCGTGCCGGGACGAACATGTAACCGACCCCGCGCATG
>JANOVQ010000492.1:0-9744 GCA_031417495.1 Pseudomonadota bacterium
TCGGGCTCAACCTGGTGAAGCATTTCCGCAGTGGTCTTGCGGTCGTCCTTGCTTTTCACTTCCGCCGCGAAACCAATGCCACCTTTTTCGGAACGGTCACGGATGATTTTGTCGAGTCCCGAGAACGCGCCCCCACAAATAAAGAGGATGTTCGAGGTATCTACCTGGAGAAATTCCTGTTGCGGATGCTTGCGCCCACCCTGCGGGGGGACCGAAGCAATCGTGCCCTCAATTAACTTTAGCAAGGCTTGCTGCACCCCTTCGCCTGACACATCGCGGGTAATCGAGGGGTTATCGGACTTGCGCGAGATTTTGTCTATTTCATCGATATAGACGATTCCAGTTTGCGCTTTTTCAACATCGTAATCGCACTTCTGAAGGAGCTTCTGGATGATGTTCTCGACATCTTCGCCCACGTAACCTGCTTCTGTCAGAGTGGTTGCATCCGCGATCGTAAATGGCACGTTGAGTAAACGCGCAAGCGTTTCCGCGAGCAATGTTTTGCCACTTCCAGTTGGGCCAATCAGCAGGACGTTGCTCTTGGCAAGCTCCACATCGCTCTGCTTGACGCGGGATTCCAAGCGCTTGTAGTGATTGTAAACCGCCACCGCCAGGATTTTTTTCGCGTGTCCTTGACCGATGACGTATTCGTCCAGAATGTGGCGAATCTCGTGGGGAATCGGCAGCTTGTTGCTGCCCGCGTTACCCGACTTCTCCTGAATTTCTTCACGGATAATATCGTTGCAGAGTTCCACGCATTCATCGCAGATAAACACCGAAGGTCCGGCGATGAGCTTGCGCACCTCGTGCTGGCTCTTGCCACAAAATGAACAGTAAAGGAGCCGATCACTGTCGGTGCCTTTCGAACTCTTGCCGTCGCTCATTCGCGCGTCCTCGTTAACTGTCGTCGTTGGGTTCGCAAACGATTAAACCTCTCGCCGTTCACTCGTTTACCTAACCGCGTCGGTAGCTTTGGGTGTTTGGCGCTTTTCCAATACTTCGTCGATGATTCCATAAGAGCGCGCATCCTCCGCACTCATAAAGTTATCCCGGTCAGTATCGTGAGCCACCTTTTCCACCGATTGGCCGGTGTGTTTGGCCATAATTTCGTTTAGACGATCACGCGCTTTAAGGATTTCCCGGGCATGGATATCGATATCAGCCGCCTGCCCCTGGAAACCGCCTAACGGCTGATGGATCATGATGCGTGAGTGCGGCAGACAGTAACGCTTACCGGCGGCGCCCGCGCACAGCAGCAAGGAACCCATGCTGGCGGCTTGGCCGATGCACAGCGTGCTTACCGCCGGCTTGATGAATTGCATAGTGTCGTAGATTGCGAGGCCCGCGGTGACGACGCCGCCTGGTGAATTGATATAGAGATGAATGTCCTTGTCCGGATTCTCGGACTCTAGAAATAGCAATTGCGCCACAATCACGTTGGCGACGTGGTCGTCCACTGCACCGACCAGGAAGACCACTCGCTCCTTGAGCAGTCGACTATAAATATCGTAGGCGCGCTCGCCTCTGGCAGTTTGTTCAACCACCATCGGTACTAAGTTAAGTGCCCGGGTTTCTTGCGCTTTTGTATCGCTAGAGAAGTTCAATTACTGGTCTCCATTGATGGTCTCCGAGGCAGTCTGCCTTGGATTCATAAGGTCGTCAAACGTGATCGGCAGCGGGCTTACCTGCGCCCGCTCAACCACCCACTTCACCGCTTCCTCTTCCAAACACAGACCTTCAATTTCCTGCAGTCGCTGAGGATCCTCGTAATACCACTTCAACAATGCTTCGGGTTGTTCATAAGAAGCGGCGAGCGCTTCGACTCGTGCGCGAACCTTGGCCGGCTGCGCAGTGATCCCTGATTGTTTGATGATTTCGGCCATGATCAGTCCGAGCTTTACCCTATTCGCCGCCGGCACCTCAAATCCGCTCAAATCCTCGTTGCCGGCAAGTTGCGCCGGATCAATGCCGCGACGAGCGAAGTTGCGGCGCATTTCTTGTTGTAGCCGCACCGATTCCGAGCGAACCAGCGTTTTCGGTATATCGAGCGCGTGGTGCTCTCTTAAGCGTTCCAGGACTAGGCCATTGAATTTGCGCTCAAGCGCACGCTCTTTTTCACGCTCCATGTTCTCGCGCACTTCTTTTCGAAAGGACGCTAAAGCCCCGTCTTCGACCCCGAAACGGGCGAAAAAATCTCCGTTCAGCTCCGGCAGAACGCTTTCTTCCACTTTCTGCACTGAGACCGTGAAGGAGACTCCGCGTCCTGCCAACTCGGCTTTGTGATATTCGCTCGGGAACTGCAGGTTAAGTGTGCGCTGTTCGCCTGCGTTCACACCATGCAAGCCCTCTTCGAATCCGCTGATCATGCGCCCCTGACCTAGTATCAGGCCAAAACCCTTCGCACTGCCGTTTTCGAACGGTTCGAGGTCGCCTTCGAGTGTGCCAGTAAAATCAAGCACTAGCTGGTCGCCGTTGGCGGCTGACCGGTTAACTTCCCGCCAGGTCTTGGCCTGTTCGCGCAGTACTTCGACCATCTTGTCGAGATCGACCTCGGTCACTTCGCACTCAGGCCGCTCAACCTTAAGGCCTTCAAATGATGCCAGCGCGACTTCTGGGAAAATCTCGAAGGTGGCGGTGTAACTCAAACCCTGGCCAGGTTCTGCGTTGACGGGATCGATGATGGGATCCGCCACCGGGCGCAGTTGATGGGAGCTGACCGCCTCGCTAAAGGACGAACGCAGCACTTCGGAGATAACCTCCGTGCGGATTCGCGCGCCGAACTGCCGCTCAATCACTTTCGACGGTGCTTTGCCTGGCCTGAAGCCGTCGACGCGTGCGGTACGCGCCACACTTTGCAAGCGCGTTTTAATTTGGTCGGCGATTTGTTGCTCAGGAACTTCGATTCGCAATCGACGTTCGAGACCACCGGGTTGCTCAAGAGATACCTGCATAGTTCCTCAATACTTTCAAAGCGTGGTGCAAACTAAAAAGTAAATGCGCGAAGATGGAGACGTGGACCCGCATCAAGGATCCTGCGCTTGATGGTGCGAAAGGAGAGACTCGAACTCTCACGGGTTACCCCACTGGTACCTAAAACCAGCGCGTCTACCAATTCCGCCACTTTCGCGTGAGTCGGACCGAGGGCTTGCGAGTTTTCGGAGCCGCTAGTTGCTGAGGGCGTTTCCGTTAGTCCCCGAAGGGTGGCCGGTCCGGGGCACAGCCCGGGAATTCCATCGTCTTTCCGGGCGGCATTATATGCGGAGTGTGCAAGGTTTGACACCCCGGAAACGGGCGGCTCAGGTCGCGAATGCTATACTCGACGCGACGAGTTAATGGCCATTGCAAGAACCCATCAGGAGCGCGCGCGACATGCCTCATCGGACTTCCGTTAACCCGCTTGTCTACAGCTCGGTGCTCCTGTTCAGTGTGGCACTCACGGCCACAGTGGTCGCGCGCACCGTGGTGGAATGTCGAAACCCGGACGGCACGCTATCGTTTCGCGACCATTGCCCGCCCAATGAGGCGAAGACTGGCGAGAAGCGCCTACGGAAAGCGCCGCGCACGACGGAATTATCAGCGGCGGAGATTGCGAAAAAGAATCCTGTCACACTCTATGCCGTGCCTAATTGCGACGCCTGCGATCTTGTCCGATTGCATTTACAGGCGCGCGCAATTCCCTTCACTGAAAAGGATGTCAGCAGCGATGCTGACACCCAAAAAGAACTGCAGACCGCATCCGGCGCCCTGACTGTGCCGACCGTCCTTATCGGCACCCAGGCACAGGCGGGGTATGACCGCTCCGCACTCAGCCAGCGACTCACTGAAGTAGGCTTCAAGCCAGCGCCGGTCACCGCCGGTACCGGCGACCTCGCGAAGCCCGCGAAACCTTAATAAACCCGGCGCAGCCCGCCATGGCCTTGTTTGATACTTCACAGAACGCCGAGAACGCCTTTTACCGGGCGTTCGAGCGTGGCGAAATCGAAGAGATGATGTCGGTGTGGGCGGTGGGGTCGGACATTAAGTGCATCCACCCTATGGGCACGATATTGAGCGGCTCACTGGCAATCCGCGCAAGTTGGGTGGACATTTTCCAGGCTCAGTTCCCGCGCCGTTTTGAAGTCGAGCGCGTGAATCTCATTCAAACGGCGGACCTCGCAATTCACACGGTATTTGAAACCATTGTTCTGCCCGTGCGTCGCCAGCGCTTTCCGCCACTGCTGGCGACCAATATTTACCGCCGGATTGAGGGCTCCTGGCATATGGTGCTCCACCACGCGAGCCCCATCGGGAGCACCGAGCCTGCGCCGTTGGAGCGTAGAGAATCGGCTGCCACCCGGCACTAAGTTGTCTTGGGTCGAACTTCGGCGCCCGACATCAGTCGTGTTGGTGCTGGACGTTATAGACGGTGATCGGATTTTTCAGTCCCCGAATAGGGACCAAACAAGGCGCTGTAAAGATAAGTCCAGCGTCCTTCGCGACCGCCAGCCGCACTTCGTCGGAAACTACAATCGACATCGGCTCGGCGCAGCCACAGAGACGCGCCGCGAGATTCACGGTTTCGCCAATGACCGAATAGTCGAGATGCTTGTCCGAGCCAATATTGCCGATCAAGGCTTTCCCGCTGTGAATGCCGACTCCCAGTTCCAGCATTCGCGTGGTATCAACACCTGATTTGCTGCGGGTGATTTGCACTATCTCGAGCGCACATTCGCAGGCTTCGATGACACGCCGTTCGGAATCGAAAATCGCCACGATGCCGTCACCGGCAAACTTGTCGATAAATCCGCCATGCCGATAGACGCAATCAACCTGCATGCCGAGCTGGGTACTGAGGATGTTAAAGAGCGTGTTGGGCTCTAAATCCTGGCTGAGCTGCGTAAAACCCCGCACATCCGAACACAACACGCAAACTTCCTGCTCCTCTGGCATGGGGACCAAGCCGGTGGAGGAATAGGCGTCGACCATGGTCTGCGTGCGACGTGAGAGATAACGACTCAAATTGGCACCCACGCGCGCCATTTCTCGCAAGTACTCAGTTTTCTGCAGGCGTCCGCCGAGTCGCGCCTTGAGGGTGTGGGGATTAATCGGCTTGGTGATGAAATCGTCGGCGCCTGCTTCGAATGCCCGCCCAACGGCCGCTTCTTCGTCGGATGCCGTGATGCAGATAATTGGGGTAAAGCGATAACGCTCGATGGCGCGAATGCGTTTGCACAGCTCGGTGCCATCGAGTCCGGGCAGATTGAGGTCAATCAAAAAAGCATCGATTTGCCGCTCCATCGACAGGAACAGGCATTTTTCCCCGCGCTCTGCTTCGACGACCCGATAGCCGTCGGTTTGCAACATCTTGCTGAGTACCGCTCTGACAGTGCGGTCATCATCGGTGATAAGGACTGTCTTCTCGTAACCTGGACTGCGCCAGGAAGTACGCGCTGTCGCCTGTGATAACACGCTCAAGCCCCCTTTTGTTCGCTGACTGACCTCGCGGGCGTCTTTTCCAGGTGCTCTGACCCGAAAGTACGCGCCCTTATTTTTTTAGTCATCATCCCTGACCCCCGTACCACCCAGGCTCAATTCTCAGAATGAGCATTAAGTTACTACGGTAACTCAGTTCTGTTGTAAGGAGATTATCGCTTAATCGCCACCTTAGTCGAGACCCTCGGCGAGCACCCGGTATGGATTCACGAGCGCCGCGTGCCAGCAGCATCCGGCTGGCCGTCAGCTGGTTTGCAAAAAGCGCGTCTCATCGAATGCCCCACGCATTGCTGAATAGAGGAGCTCACCGTTGGTTAGCAACTGGTCTGGCCTTGTCCGCTCAGCGCGCTTACCAATAAACCCAGCTACCCGTCTGCAGCACGTAGAGGGCGAGCATGAGGTTGGTCACCGCATGGGCAACGGTACTGGCAAACAGATTCCCAGTCGCCCGGCACAACCCAATCATCAGGAGTGCGAACACACTCGCTGCCAGCCACTCGGGATGCGACACGCCGAACGCAACAGAGCCCACCCCAACTGCCAGCGGGCTACCAATGCCGATACGTAAAGTCTGCCAAGCATCAGGATCCATCACGAATCTGTGGACAAAGGAACGCCAGAACACTTCCTCCATCACCGGCACGAGCAACGCCATCCCCACCAGCCTGAGTGCGATGAACCCCACGCGGAGGGCGGGGTCCGTAATCGCGGTGAACGGATTTAGGGCGGTGCGCGCACCAAGAAAAGCCAGATGCGGCGTCCAGCGATCCACCACTATCCACATCACCACCCCGAACAGCCCGACCAAGAGCCCAAGACCCGCAGTCATCCAGGTGGCCTGGAACTCATGCCGCCAGCGCGGCGCGCAGTACCCTAGTGCAACCCCCACTAGCAATATCTTGAAGAGATAGATGAACGGGTACGCGGCACGCGGAACGACCCCTTCCAACGTAGTGACCGCCATGAAAATTCCCATCGGCAGTACGTAAGGCATCCACAGCGGGAACTCTCGTTTACTGTTCATCGAATCAGTCGCCTCTGGCGTCGAAGTTGCACCCGCATGATTTGACCATCCACTTGCTAGCGGCGCAAATATTGGGCTTTGCTGATGCGGGCTCGGCGTGCAACTTCTTACGGTCTACGCTTGTCCGCGTGTGGGCATTCAAGCGACACTCACGCATTCCCTCGCACGATTGGTTCTGGCATGACCCAGCCTCAGGGTGCCGCGTGGCACTCCGCGCACCACTATCGCTTGCGCCAAATGTTGAGCTTGAGTCTTATCGCACTGACTCTCGCGTTAGCCTACGGCAGTTGGTACGCCTACAGCGTCTTCCTGGTCGCCCTCCTCCACGATTTCGGTTGGAGCCGCTCGATTCTGGGCGGCGCCTTTTCGGTGTTCGCGTTGGTCCAGGGCTTAGCCAATCCGTTACTCGGAATGCTCTGTGATCGCGTGCGTCCGCCGGCGGTGGTTGCGTGCGGCAGCGTCGCCCTCGGTGGCGCGCTCTACATGGACAGCTACATCCAAACGCCGTGGCAGCTCTATCTCGGCTTCGGTGTCTGTACCGCAATCGCCGTCGCGTTTTGTGGGTGGATTCCGGCCGTGATACAGGTGCAACGACGCTTCCATGGCCAGCTCGGCCTGGCGCTCGGGATCGTCAGTTCAGGCGTTGGGTTTGGCATGTTGGTGGTGGTGCCAAGTTGCGAAAGTCTGATTGAAGCGCATGGTTGGCGCACCGCCTTTCGGGTGCTAGGCGTGGTCTGCACCGGCTGTATTTTACCGGCCGCGCTATTCCTCTGGCGCGAAACACCGCCCCACACGCTCCCGCTCCCCGCGCGCCCGGTCACCGATACGGAACTCAAGTCACCTCCGCTTACGCTGCGAAAAGCGCTGGGTACCGCGCCATTCTGGCTGATGGTCGCTACCTTCTTTTGCGGCAGCGTGTGTTCGCAAACTTTGCATGTCCATCAAGTCGCGTTTCTCGTCGACCATGGGATTCGGGCGATGGTCGCGGCCACCGTCGTCGGCGTGGTTGGCGTCGCCAGCATCGTTGGCAAGACCGGTGGTGGCTGGTTGTCGGACCGCATCGAGCGCGAGTTAGTGTATGTGACGGGTATCGCCGTGTTGGTTGGCGCGGTTGGCATGCTGTTGCTGGTGGGTATCTGGCCAACATACTGGGGTCCCTACGTCTACGCCTGCATGCTCGGCCTAGGGTACGCGGTGACCGCCGCGCTCACCCCGGCGATGGTCGCTGACCGTTTTCAAGGCCGGCATTTCGGCGCAATCATCGGCGTTGGCTTATTTGGGAGCGCGGCTGGTAGCGCAGTAGGCCCTTGGATGAGTGGCTATCTGCACGACTTAACTGGCAGCTATACCCTGCCGTTCGCGCTCGCGGCCCTCAGCGGGGTGCTTGCCGGGGCAGCGGGCTGGCAGGCGCGCAAGTTACGGCGCCGGATACGCGCCAACGAAAATATCTGAACTGACGCCGCTTTTAACCGAGCCCCAGGACCGCCTTCGCGCGCCCAAGATAGTCCAGCCGGTCATCGAGTCCGTTGAATCCCCCATTGATCCGCTTGGTCAGCGTTTTCACATCATCCCGGTCAGCCAATTTGTTCAACTTGTGCTGGTCCCAAAACCAGCACGCCACATCGACCGCCGCAAAGGGATCACTGGCGAGTAACTGCGGCCTGGCCACGTAATCGATGCCGGTCGCTTTGCTGTAAGCGAGATAATTTGCACGCCCGGTTAACTGAATCAGGCCACGGCCCTTAAAGCGCTTGCCGTCACCGACTTCTGTATTACCAAGATCACGGCGGCCCTCGTAGGCAGAGCCATCAGCCAGTTCTTCTGCATAACGAAAGGACGCCGATTCGTGGCCGATCTGCGCCACGAAGTGCGCGATGCGTAGCGCGCTCGTAATTTGGTATTTCCGCAAGCCGGCAACTAGCGGCTCGAAATACAAGTCAATTTTCTTCGGCAGCGCCTGCGGCATCACCACCGCCAGCTTGTCACGCGACGGCCCCTTGGGCAGACCACCCAACAAGGCTTGGATCGTCGCATCCCCCGGCACCACCATTTGATCAGAAGCGCTGCGCTTCATCACCAAGGTCTCGAACATCACGATAGCCTTGAGCGTCTTCGCGCCGATCCGCCCATCGGCTTTCAACTTCGCCGGTTTTGGTTCCGGGAAGTGGCCTACATTTAGATTGAAAAGGATCTGAAAAATCAGCACATCCATCAGATCATTCTGACCGCTGCTGCCCACGCTCCGCTTGATGCACATCTCACTCTCCCTAAAAGGGCCAGGTTGTTCGCCGAGTCTACCTCGCTGCTCAGTGACGGAACCAATCGATTTTTCAGACGCATTTTGCAATGCACCGAATTCCGGTACCGTGGGTGCCTGCGCAGCGTCGTGGAGGATGTATGAATTTCAGCTGGACCACCGAACAAACTCAAATCCGCGACAGCGTACTCAAGCTATGCAGTCGCTTCGACGATCAATACTGGCTTGAGCGCGACCGCACCGGCGAGTTTCCGGAAGACTTCTGTCGTGCGTTGGCCGACGCGGGGTTCGTCGGCATCGCCGTGCCAGAGCAGTATGGTGGCAGCGGGCTCGGCACCACCGAAGCCGCGATCGTGCTCCAGGCGATTTCGGAATCCGGCGCCGCCAATAGCGGGGTCTCCGCCATTGGCATCGGCCTCTTCGGCCTGAAACCGTTGCTGGTGTACGGTTCGGAAGAACAGAAGCAGGCGTGGCTGCCGCGCATTGTTCGGCGCGACGACATCGCCTGCTTCGGCGTCACTGAACCGAATACCGGGCATGACACCACGCGCCTGAAAACGCGTGCCGTGCGCCAAGGGGATCACTACCTCATCCATGGCGAGAAAGTCTGGATCTCGACCGCCCAGGTGGCAAACAAGATCATGTTCATCGCGCGCACCACCCCGATCGAGGAAACCCCACGACCGATGGATGGCTTAACCTTGTTCTATACCGATCTCGATCGCCGCTATGTCGATATTCGCAAGATCGAAAAAATGGGACGGGCGTGTGTCGATTCGAATGAACTCTTCTTCGATGGCCTGCCCGTGCCGGTCGCGCATCGCATTGGCGAAGAAGGCAAGGGCTTCAAATATCTGCTGCAGGGCCTGAACGCGGAGCGCATCCTGGTCGCTGCCGGATTAGTGGGATTGGGTCGCGCGGCACTCAAGCGGGCGACCAGCTATGCCAAGGAACGGGTGGTCTTTGGACGCCCGATCGGCATGAACCAGGC
>JANOVQ010000493.1:0-2979 GCA_031417495.1 Pseudomonadota bacterium
CTTCGTCGGCCGCCGCCGCACGGCTTGCCTGTATTTCCTGGTTGGCGCCTGCGCCGCCTGGGTGTGTTTCACCGCGCAGTCCGCGACGGTGATTTCGCTCGCCTACATTGTCGTGCTCGGCGCTCATGCGCTGTGGCCGATCGCTGCAACCATCACGAGCGAAATGTTTCCCACCCACCTGCGCGGCACCGCTAACGCAGTGGTCAACAATCTGCTGGGCCGCACCGGCATGGCCCTAGCGCCGGCGGTAGTCGGCGTACTGTCCGTCACGGTCGGTTCGGTCGGCCAGGCAGTGGCCTATGTCGCCTTGATCCCGCTACTCTGTCTGCCGGTAATTCTGATGGTAGTGGGCGAGAACCGCGGCCAGGAACTTGAATCCATCCAAGCGTGAGCGCGCCACTGGCGCGAGGAGAGCAAGCATGACGCAGTCCAACATTCTCGTTCAGCCGCGCACCGTCAGCATCGGCGCGGACGTCCATGGCGTCGACCTCGGCAAAATCGACGACGCGACCTTCGCCGACGTGCGTCGTGCACTGCACAAGCATCTCGTGCTGTTCTTCCATGACCAGCAGATGAGCCCGGCCGAGCACCTGTCGCTCGCCGGGCGCTTCGGCCCCGCTGAAGTGCACGAAGTGTTCACGCCGCTCGCAGGCCACCCGGAGATCTCGGTGCTCGAGCACGACGCGGCGCGCCCGCCGATCAGCGACTCGTGGCACTCCGACGTGACCTACCGTCTCGAGCCATCGCTCGCGGCGGTGCTGTACGCACGCCATATTCCTTCGATCGGCGGGGACACCCTGTGGATCAGCGCGTACGCGGCGTTCGAGGGCTTGTCGGCGCCGCTGCAGACGTTCCTCTCGACCCTGCACGGTGAGCACGATTTCCTGCAGGCGTACGGCACCTACCTGCGCGGCAAGGCAGACGGCGCCGAACGCGTCCGCCGGGCGCAGATAGACACCCCGCCGGTCAGCCACCCGATTGTGGTGGTGCACCCCGTGACGGGACGCAAACTGCTGTACGTCAATCCGACCTTCACGAGCCGCATCGTGGAACTGTCCAAACTCGAGTCCGACGGCCTGCTGCAGATGCTGTTTAAGCACCTGCTCAAACCCGAATTCCAAGTCCGGCTGCAGTGGAAGTCGAACGACGTCGCGATGTGGGACAATCGCGCGACGCAGCACTACGCGACCGGTGACTACTATCCCGAGTACCGGCGCATGCATCGCATCACCGTCGGCGGCGATCGGCCACGCGGCGTGCACGAAGAGAGCGGACCGGCGCTGCGCGTTGCGAGCTGACGGTAAGCGCGACTTCAGTCGCGATGCGCTGGTGAAGGACACCAATTCGCATTTGTGGCGCCGAACGAACGGGCGCTCGCAGTACATATCGGATGGGGATCGCCGCCGCTTTGGACAGCAGCTTCACGTGCGATGTTCTTGCGCCAGGGATTCTTTCTTGAGCGACCCGAGCAGAAACACGAGATTCCCCTTCCTGGCATATCCCTGGTGGGCTGAATGAATCCCCTCATTGTCTTTTACAACTTTGTCGTGCGTGCCATCTCGCCGCTGCTGGTGTTCGTCGCGCGTCGCTTCAGGAATAAGTTTTACCTCTGCCTGGCTGCGGTGTTCTCGGCGCTGATCGCATACGATGCGGTATATCTGCAAATCACGACCGGGATGCAGCACGGCGCCTACGATTTCATGATGCGTTACCGGATCATCGTGCCCAAGCCCGACCCCGATATTGTTATCGTCGACATCAACGAGGCAAGCCTGGCCGCGATGGCCGCCGAATACGGTCGCTGGCCCTGGCCGCGGCAGATACTCGGAGAATTCCTCGAGCGGATCGAATCCCAGCACCCCAAGGCGGTGGTGTTCGATATCCTGTTCAGCGATCCGGATATCTACAACCCGGATAGCGACGCCTACTTCGATGCCGCCGTGGCCGGCACCAGCAATACCTATTTCCCGTTGCTCCGACTGGATCCGGCGAGTGATGCGCTGAGCCGTGTCGAGCCCGCCATGATTCCCGGCGTCGAGTCAGCGGGCCCATGGGCGCAGGATGCGGAAATTGCGCGGCACAATTGCCAAACTTGCTACCGAACCAAACAGCATCGACTTGGTTGAGGGCCACCAACAGGGCGTATGGTCGTTGTTCGAGCACACCCTAGCGGTGTCCTGGATTTTCGAAATCCACGACCCGGAGGCGCGCGACCGCGTGCGCGGTGACATCGACCGGATCAAGGGGTTCGTGCAGTCCGATGGGAGCGCCAAACCAGATGACGCCACGCAGCCGGCAGACTGCTACGTGCACGAGGGCCGAATAATGGGAGGTCAGACGGCTGCCGATGGATGGACGGTGTTGTTGGCCACGGCGCTGCGGCGGCGGCAGGAAAAAACTGAAGCGTTGTGAAAGGGCATTTGATGAACGGAGCAAGAGGTATCCTTGTCGCCTATGCCGTCGGAATGCTGCTTGCCGGTGGCTCGGCAGTGGGCGCCGAGGGCGGCAGCGCGCGCAGGGCAAGCGAACTCAAGCAGTCGCCATTCCGCGACGCGGCGACAATAGGGACGCTGGCGAGTGGCGACAAGGTCGACATTCTGAAGAAGCAGGGAGGCTGGTACATGGTCAAGAGCGGCAGAAGTAATGGCTGGGTTCACATGCTCAGCATCCAACGCCGGCAGCCGCGCAAGGGAGGCGATGTTGCCGGGTTGGCCGCACTGGTCAGCGGACGGGCGGGCACCGGGCGCGTGGTGTCGACTACCGGCATTCGCGGTCTCAGCGAGGAGGAACTAAAACTCGCTAAATATGACGCCGATGAACTGAGGAAGCTCGAGGCCTACGCCGTCACTCGCGTTGATGCGCAAAATTTCGCGCGTCAGGGCAGGCTCAAGGCGCGGTCGCCGGAATGAGCCGCGGTCGCAGGGAGCGGCGGCCATGACGCTCAGAACTGGCAATTACCCGGGGGCTGCTGCGCTGCTG
>JANOVQ010000494.1:0-2508 GCA_031417495.1 Pseudomonadota bacterium
CGACGGGATTACGGCAGATCGCGTGGGGCTTGTTCTGCGCAGGATGGGGCATCGTTTTTATCTCGACCTGGCTCATCAATCACTTTGAACTGTTCGGGTTACGGCAAATCTGGGCCGATCTCCGCGCGCAACAACTGCCTGGCACCACCTTTCGGCAGCCCCTGTTCTACAAACTAGTCCGGCATCCGATTTACACCGGCTTCCTACTAGCGTTTTGGGCGACACCGGACATGACCCAGGGGCATTTGCTATTCGCCCTAGGCATGACGGTCTATATCTTCATCGGGATCCATTTCGAGGAGCGCGATCTCATCACCAGCCTGGGCAATGTGTATTCGACTTACCGCACACGCGTCGGAATGCTCGTCCCCGGGCTCGGCAAAACAAAAAACTAAAAAAAATAAACCAGGGACAGTTTACCGATATTGGAAATCGGTGAACTGTCCCTTTGCACCCTGCGAGATAATGGGCATCTCCAGTTTGCCCCCATTAGCCGGAGTTCCTTCACGCGCGCGACAGATAAGTTTCCGGGACGAACACATTGCGGGTGCGAAACGGCGGCGGTGACTCCAGCATCAGCCGCAAGCGCAAGGCGAAGCCTTTCGCCGGCATCACGAAGAACGGCTCTGGACTTGCGGTCGCTGCAATCCATTGCGGGGCCTCCATTACGGCCTCACGGCAGAGCGCGCTGACGACGGCGGCGACGAGTCCTTCGAAGGGGCCTGCAGTAGTTGCGGGGGCCTCCACCAGGCTGGCACGCACAGCCGGTTCCGCGCGCCGAAACTCGTCCACGAAATCATTGACGTGCAATTGAAAATGCACGCGATCGCGCTGACAGGTTGCGATTAACTCACGGGCGTCCATCAAACATCTCTTCTAACAACAGGCGGGTTCTAACTGGCAAATGATCGGCCGGAAAGTACTCCAGCACCACGGCCAGTACCGCCGCGCTCGAATGCAACGCCAAATGTTCAGCGAGGAAGCGAATGTCGTTGGCATCCTCGCCGGTGCGTGCGGCAGCGGCTTTCATTGCCAGTAAGGTTCGCGCATCGACAGTCGCGACCGTCAAGTTCGAAAGACTCGCCCACGTTTCATAACCTGCGTTGGGTGGTACAAAGCCCTTGGCGGCGTCGTTCAACCAATCGTCCGGAAGATTAAGATCACGCGCGACTTCGCGCGCAGCGCGCCGGACTGCCTCGGGATCGGTAAACCAACCATCGACATCTCGCGTCGCCGGGCGCGCAGCGTGCACAAGGCACATCACTGCACCGCCAACGAGGAATAGCTCAGCTCTGCGCCCCCGCGCGGCGAGCCGGTCATTTAGGGCCGTGAGCGCCTCGATAATTGTGTTGCGATCAAGGAGTGACATGCGCGCCAGCTTAGCAGCTGGCGCGCGATGCTTACCAGCCAGAGCCACTTCGACTGAATTACACCTACATCGTGCCGAGACGCCTCCGCCTGCATCGAGATTTTGTCATGTGTGTGGCGAAACGCTCGGCGTGAATGCCGTGGTAGCGCCAGGTGCGAAAGCCTTCGCGCCTGTGCAAGTTGTTTCTCATCCAGCTCGCGACCCGCGCGACTACACCCCTAAACATCTCGCCGACAAAATCCTGCAGTCGAAGTCCGTCCGAGAAGACGAGCGCAAGCAGGTCACCGTGCTCTTCGCGGACGTGAAAGGCCCCATGGAATTGGCCAGCCAAATCGATCCCGAAGCGTGGCACCAAATCCTCGAGCGCATCTTCGAAATCCTGACTGAAGGCGTGCACGGTTTCGAAGGTACCGTCAATCAATATACCGGTGACGGCATCATGGCCTTGTTCGGCGCGCCGATCGTACACAAGGACCATGCGCAACGGGCCTGTGACGCCGCGTTGCATTTAAAGGACGCGCTCGTGATTCTGAAACCGGCGCACCCAAGCAGGTCGAGCGGTTGGCGGAGCGGCGCTAATCATGCGGCAGATCACGCCAATCATTGCTCGTCTGCCGCGGATGAAGTCGGTTAAGAAAGCGATCCACTTTTCAGTTCCGCTGCAAGCCTTAATCGTTTGCCGACCTATAGCCAGCGTGGTACAAACGCGCCATGGACAAGATGGTTCAGATTTATCATAGCCGCGACGACATGAAGGCCGACGAATATCGGTATTGGCAAAGCAGGCCGGTATATGAGCGAATGGAGGCGGTTGAGGAAATTACACTTGCGCTATACGCAATGAAGGACGTGGAGCCGGATGTTCCAAGACTACAAAGACCTCTTGTCCGCGTTCAACGCACACGGCGTTAAATACCTCGTTGTGGGCGGGTACGCTGTCTCGTTCTATGCGCAACCCCGCGCAACCAAAGATATCGATCTTTTTATCAAGGCAGACGAGGCGAACGCGCAAGCCACTTATGCCGCGCTCGCCAGCTTCGGTGCACCGCTTGATAACATTAAGATGGAAGATCTTGCCGACCCTCGGAGCTTCATTCGCTTTGAAGACAACCACGTGCAGTCGATATTCTTCCGGGAAT
>JANOVQ010000495.1:0-8148 GCA_031417495.1 Pseudomonadota bacterium
TCGGCCGCGCGCTGCGACATGTTCTTGAAGATCTTTGATTTGATCAAATCGTCCGTCCCCTTGAGTGCCAGCACCAGGTTGTCGGACGAGACTTCGCGCAGCAATACCTGGATCCCGCGATCGTCGATATCGGCAATATTGTCGAAGGTAAACATCAAGTCCTGAATCTTGCCGGACAGATCCGCATCGAGCTCGGCAATCGCCTCTGAAATTTTCATCTCGACGCTGCGCTCGACAAAATTGAGAATATTGGCTGCACACTTCAGACCACCGAGCCCCGAAGTGTGCCCGCCGCTGCCACCCCGCAGATGAACCTCGAGCATGTCATTCAATTCCTGCATCGCGGCGGGTTGCACGCCGTCCATCGCCGCCACGCGCATGGTGAGATCCGCACGCGTATTTTCGGGCAGCTGTCCCAGTACCTGTGCCGCGTGATCGCTATCGAGATACGACAGCACGATGGTGATGATCTGCGGATGTTCGAAGCGGATGAGCTCGACAATACTGCGCGCGTCCATCCATTTGAGCGAGTCGAGGCCCTTGGTATTGCCGCCAACCAGAATGCGGTCGATCATGCTTTTGGCTTTATCCTCACCGAGTGCATCGTTGAGGACTTTGCGAATGTAATCGTCGTTACCGATGCCTAACGGGGTTTGCTGTCCCAACAGTTGGATGAAGTTATCGACGGTTGAACTGACCATCTCGCGCGAAACGTTCTGCAGCGCAGCCATAGCGGAGCCGATTTTCTGGACTTCGCGTGGACCGAGATGCTTCATAATCTGTGCCGCACTCGACTCGCCGAGGGTCATCAGGAAAACCGCTGCCTTGTCGACGCCGGTCAGAGCTGGAGTGGGTTCTGCCATGGCTAATCTCCCACCCAACCCTTAATCACCTGCGCGGCGACGCGCGGATCCTGGGCGACGAACTGCTTTACCTGATCGAGATTTTCATGCGGCGCGCCAGTGCTCAGCATGGGCTTAGGTGCGCCCGCCACGCTGCCGGGCAGCGCTAACTGTCCGCCCTCTACATTTGGGCCCGCCAACGCAGCCTGTCCACCCGGACCCGTCAGTGCCGCCGCTCCGCTATTCGCGAAGGCCGGTTTGGCCAGCATCGATTTAATTGTCGGTTTCAACACGCCAAACACGAGGAACAACACGAACAACGCACCGGCCCCTTGTTTGCCGACATTCCACACCCAGGGCCGCTGCCAGATCGGTGGTTCCGGTAACATTTCGGGTACCGGTGGCACGAGGAAGGTTGCGCCACTGATGCTCACGGTGTCGCCACGCGCGGTATCCAAGCCGATGGCCTCGGACACCAAGGAAGTCATGCGGGCAATCTGCTCGGGCGTGAACTCCACCGGAACTGCGTCCTCGGCTGCGCCTTTTTTCGCCTTGCTGCCCTTTTTCGCCGCCGGTGCGACCGCTGGTGCATTACGCACCACCACCGCTACCGATAGTCGTCGAATCGCGCCCAAGGAAGGCTTGGTGTGGCTGATGGTGCGATCCAGTTCGTAGTTACGCGTACTTTGTTTGCGATGATTCTGCGTTGCCGCCTGGTCGCTACTCGCGGTGTCTTTGCTGCCAGGAATCGCCGCTGGATCGCTCGCAGCCGTGGTTTCCGGCGCAGCGGCAGTGCTCGGTGGTGAATTCGACAAGGCGCCCGGAATCCCACCCGCGCCGTCGCCAGCGCGCGCCTCTTCTAACAACCGTTCGCTGCGCACGGCAGGAAGATCCGGATTGAAACTCTCACGCGTTTGCTCGCTCACCGTAAAATCCAGATCAGCGTTGACCTGGGCGCGCACCCCATCGGCACCGACCATCGGTGCCAGAATTTCTTCGATGCGCGCCACATACGCCTGTTCGAGGTGACGTGTGTAGTCAAAACGCTGCGCGGTGAGCGCCATCCCTTGATCGGCATTCTCGGTTACCAGCAAATTGCCGCGACTATCGACAATCGTGACCCTGCCGGCGGGGAGGTTCGGCACGCTCGCGGCGACTAAATGGGTGATGGCGCCAATTTGCTGTTGATCGAGCATGCGCCCCGCATAGAGATCAATGATCACCGAGGCGCTCGGTTCTCGTCGCTGGCGCGCAAATACCGTTTCCTGTGGCAATGCGAGATGGACCCGGGCGCCGCGGACATTGTCGATGCGCGCGATTGAGCGCGCCAACTCACCTTCAATCGCGTGCTGGTAACGGGCGCGCTCCAGAAACTGGCTGGTTCCGAACGCGGGCTTGTCCTCGAGTAACTCGAACCCACGGGCGCCGCCCTTGGGCAGTCCGGCGGCCGCTAAAGTCATCCGCGCTTCATCTAATTTGCCGGCATCGACCAGGATTGAACCCGCGCCGGACTGCACCTGATAGGGCACCTGGGCACTTTTCAAGGCGTCCACCACTTGGCTCAGATCGCGCTCTGAAAGATCCGAATACAACATCGCGTAACTGGGCGTGCGCGCCCACATCACGACATACACGCCGAGTGCGACGCTCGCCGCAATCCCGATCATCACCACCAGTTGGCGCAGAATCGCCGCCGGCGAAGTCTGTTCCACAAAAACCGTCGTTTCAGCCATGGCAGAACTGCCTCTCGTGTCGTTGTTGCATACAAATCATTGCGATCAACTTTCATGCTCTGTGCGTAGGGCGAAAGAGCGCAGTGGTCTTCCGCCGCTTGTGGGCACCTCCCAATCCCTGTCATCCCGGGTCTTCGCCCGGGATGACAGAATCTGCTGTCGGCATGCGGCCGGTGCGCTGCGTTTTCCGCCCTACGTCTGCTTATCCAGAGACGATCTAAATGGGCATGTTCATGATTTCCTGGTAAGCCGTGACCAGCTTGTTGCGCACCTGCGTGACTGCCTGGAACGACACATTCGCCTTCTGCGCCGCGATCATGACCTCCGACAAATCCACTTTCGGATCGCCGCGATCGAAGCGATCCGAAAGCGCGCTCGCAGTTTGTTGGGTGTGACTCACGCTCGTCAGCGCTTTCGTCAGCATGCCCTGAAAGCTGCCCGGCGCGGCCTGCGCGGCACCGGAGAACTCGTTGACACCCTGGCTCCGCGCGGCCAAAGCGCGCAATTGAATTAGCAGACCATTGGGATCGATTGCGTTCATGAGAGGCTCCTCCTGTGTCTTCTTTAGTGCCCAGGCACAGCCAGCCCTAAGTCGCGCATGCGGGCAAGTTTGTAACGGAGCGTACGGGGGCTGATGCCGAGTTTATCGGCGGCAAATTTGCGACTGCCTTGGCCTTCATCCAGGGCTTCCAAGATCAGTCGCCGTTCGTGATCACGTAAATCATCACCGAGCGAATCTGCGAGATCTGCGGCCACCTCAGACGCGCGTGGGGCCGGCGCGCTGGTTTCAAACAGCAAGTCATCTTCTTCGAGGCTCGGCCCGGTGCGCACGATCAACGCACGCTGCATCACATTATCGAGCTCACGGATATTGCCCGGCCAGGCATAGGCTTGCAGCGCGCTGCGCGCGGCCGCGCCGATAACTGGTACCGTGCAATCCGCGCGCTGCGCCGCGCGGCTCAGCAGAAAGCGCGCCAGCGGCACAATATCCTGGCGCCGCTCACGCAACGCCGGCACCTGGAGTGGAAAGACATTCAAGCGATAGTAGAGATCCTCGCGGAAACGCCCGGCCCGCACCTCGCCCTGCAGATCGCGATTAGACGTGGCAATTACCCGCACATCGAGATTGATCAGCGTATTGCCGCCCACGCGCTCTACCTGACGCTCTTGCAACACGCGCAGCAACTTCGCCTGCAGCGGCAGACTCATTTCAGACACTTCATCGAGCAACAAGGTGCTGCCTTGGGCCTGTTCGAATTTACCGGAGCAGGATTTGTAGGCGCCGGTGAAGGCACCCTTCTCATGGCCGAACAGCACGGCTTCCAGCATGTTGTCGGGGATCGCCGCGCAGTTGATCGCCAGCGGCTCGTGGTTGGCGCGGCGCGAGGCGCGATGAATCAGGCGAAAGAAAACTTCCTTGCCGACGCCGGATTCACCCGTGATCATCACCGAGGTATCGGTTTTAGCGACTCGTCGCGCCAGCTCGACCACGCGCTGCGTGACCGGATCTTCGGCGATCATCTCTAACCCCTCATCCTGCGGCGTGGTGCCCAACCATTGGCCCAAACTCGCGACCAGCACCTCGGCTTCAAACGGCTTGAGCAAATAATCAGTCGCGCCCTGTTTCATGGCTTCAATCGCTGTTTGGACTGAGCCATAGGCGGTCATCATCAACACGGGAAGATCGCGATTGCGGCGGCGGATTTCGCGCAGCAGCTCGATACCGCTCATCGGCGCCATCTGCACATCGCTGATCACGAGATCGATGCCCCCATCGCGCAAGGCCTCAAGACAGCTCGCGCCATCCGCACAGGCGCGCACCCGATAGCCGGCGAGTGCAGCGGTTTCGCACAGCGCTTCGCGCAGTGCGTGATCATCTTCCACAATGGCAATTTGGGCCGCAACAGTCATGACAGCACTTCCTTGGACAGAGTTTTTTGCAGGGGCGCGTGCGGCGCCAGGCTGGGGAGAGTCAGCACGAAGGCAGCGCCACCGATTTGAGCACCAGCAAGCGCCAGCTCACCGCCATGCGCACGCGCAACGGCGCGCGCCACTGAAAGACCAAGCCCGGTGCCTTGCGGACGCGTGGTGAAAAAGGGCTCAAAAATTTGCGCCTGGAGTGCTGGCGTGATGCCCGGCCCGTTGTCGCACACTCGCACTTCAATCTGATTCTCAAGCTCGCGCGCCGACAACACGCAATGTCCCTGGCCGTCGAGCGCATTGCGCGCGTTATTGATCAAATTGAGCAGAATGCTGACAAGCGCGTTTTCATTACCGCATACCATCAGCGTCGCGGCCGCGGGCTCGACCAGCAACTCGAAACCCGCATTTATTTGCTGGCTTAGCTCTTGGCCAGCAGCCTGGGCCGCGACTGCACGCGCGACTTCCTGCTGCAAGTGAAGCACCGCAATTGGCTGGGGATCGACCACGGTGCCGCGCGCAAACGACAACATATCGTTCACTAAATTTTCGATTTGCCGGATCGCCTCCAAGGTCCGACCGCGCGCCCGCTGTTGCAGCGCGGGATCAGCCCCCGGGCGATTCATATTGCCGAGCTGGAGGAGCGCGGTGGCGAGCGGCGTTCTCACTTGATGGGCGAGCACCGCCGCTAATTCGGTTTTCGCGGAGAGCCGTCGATGGTGATTGAGTTGTTCCTGGAGATGACGCGTTTCGCTGACATCTTTCACGAGCAGGATCTGACCAGGTTCACCTGGCAGTGCCGCAGTGGCGACGTTCACCCGCCGGCCGTCGCCAAGCGATATGTCATGACCATCGTCCCAGCGCGGCGCGAAGGTGCGCGCGACGACTGCCACCCAGGGCTCACCTAGCTCCAGCCGGCCCAGCAGATCCGTGGCGGCTGGATTGAATTGGCCAACCAGGCCCTGGCCGTCCAAAACTATCACCCCGCCCGGGAGCGCCTCCAACAACACGCGGTGGCGCACTGCCAGACGTTCTTTCTCGGCCAGCTCAGTTTGCAGCGCCTGGTGTGAGTGATTCAGGGCCGCAGTGAGTTCCGCGACGCGCCGTTCGAGACTCGCATAGGAACTCGCAAGATGGTGCGAAGTTTGTTCGAACTCCGCAAACGCGGCCTGCAGCTCGGCTGGCTGCCAGGAGGTCGCGCGCGAGTCGAGCGAGCGTTCGAGAGGGCTCATGCGAGGAGGTCTCCGTTCCGGTTATTTGACGCACAACGTGCTTTAAACCAGGACGGAGCAAGGACTATGCCATGCCAGTAGCTAGTTGATTTGAATGGTTCTTGATCGAAACCCGGTTCCGGTTCGGTGGCTCAACGTCAAAGGTCCGACACTTCTTCCTGACGATTGAGGCCGAGCTTGCGCATCTTCTCTACTAAGGTCGTACGCCCCATCTGTAGACGCTTCGCCGCGTGGGCCACCACCCAACTCTCTTCTTCCAGGGCTTGCGTGATGAGGGCGCACTCGATCAAGGTCATGTGTTCTTTCAGATCCAGGCCGGTGCGCGGCAACCGTGGAATCGGGGGAGACTCGTCGCGCGCTTCGCGCGGTAGTGCGGCCATACCAGGCACCGCGACCGGCGGTAACGCCGCACGCGGACTAGGCGCAACGTCATCGAGCCGATATTTCTCGGGGAGATCGTGGGCATCGATCACGCCGTTCGGGTACAGGATCGACAGCCGCTCGATCAGATTCGCGAGTTCCCGCACATTGCCCGGCCAGGCGTACTGCGCGAGAGAATCGACGCAGGAATTGGTGAGCCGAATATTGCCCCGCCCTTCATGCCCGAGACGCTCCACCAAATCGTGGATCAACAGGGGTAGATCTTCGGCTCTTTCGCGCAGCGGCGGGGTCTCGATCGGAAAGACATTCAAGCGGTAGAAGAGGTCTTCGCGGAAGCGCCCATCGGCGATCGCCTGTTCGAGATTCACGTGGGTCGCCGCGATTATCCGCACGCTGACCGAAATACTCTTGCTGCTGCCGACTCGCTCGAAAGTGCGCTCCTGCAACACCCGCAGCAATTTCACCTGCATCGGCAGGCTCATGTCACCGATCTCGTCCAGGAACAGAGTTCCGCCATCGGCCATCTCGAAACGGCCTTGGCGACTGGTAATGGCGCCGGTGAATGCGCCTTTCTCATGGCCAAACAATTCGCTCTCAAGCAGATCCGCCGGAATCGCGCCACAGTTGAGCGGCACAAAGGGCTTACTGCGCCGTACCGAATGATGGTGAATATGGCGAGCAACGACTTCCTTGCCGGTCCCCGACTCGCCGACCACGAGCACATTGGCATCGCTCTTCGCGACCATCTCGATCATGCTGCGCACGCGGAGAATTCCGGCACTCCCGCCGACTAAATTACGAAAAAGCTCCGGATTGCGTGCCGACCCGGCGAGATGGCGGGTCTCCCGATAGGTCTCCACTTTCTGCAGTAATTTCTCGAACTGAGCGTGACGCATGGGCAGGCGGACCCGCGCCAGCACCCCGCTTTCAATTTCGCTCCCCAGTCCGGAATCCGAGTCGCCGTGGTCGAGCAACAACAAGGGTGCGTAGGCGTCGAGGGTCTTCAGTTCTTGAAAGGTACTGCGGCGGACTTCGGCGCTACCGCAATTGCCAAGGAGGATAAAATGCGGCGCTTGTTGGGCGTCGTAATTCGCCGCCCATGGGCCATCGGCCCGCGAGGGACTACTGGGCAGATCGAGATAGGTCAGGATTTCTGCGATATGCCGCGCGATCTCAGGATCATTCTCAATCACCAATACCGGGTTGTCTGCCACAAATTGCCCCTCTCGCTGTTCGCCAAGAATCTGACGTTTTGTCGCAGCAGAGTGTAGTTTGTGACGCGGGCAATCCCAAGTCCTGGCACAATTCGTGACATTACTCGTGAATAACGAGGCCAACCGCCAGTTTTCTGGCCCAATCGGGCAATGGCTCGGATGAGGGCCGCGTAATCCGACCTTTCTCCGTCAATTGGATGTCGGTTAACGCGCCACGCGTCCGGTCTATAAGACTCCTGGTGAAGCGCTATTTTGGAGGTAGCTGAGCGCCGCATTGCGCCCTTTGCAGAGCTTGCCAAGTGCTCGTTGCTCGGTGCTCAGGACTTCGCGAATCCGCGCCGTGATAGCCTCGGTTGAGCGTAACGCCTCTGTCAATATCCTCTGCGCGGCCGCTTTATCCGCCTGAAAAGCACTGGTTGGCAGGCTTTCCAGGAGCGCAAAGCGCTGCGCCTCCAGTTCGCCTACCTGCGACCACTCCTGCGCATCACTTGCCGCCAGCAGCGCGGCCGTGAGGGCCGCCACGCGCTCGAGAGCGCTGTGGTGGCCTCGCGGTGCAGACGCTTCATGAATTAACGTCAACATTGGCAGAGCCTGGGGTTAACGAAGCTGGCCAGCGGGCGGGCTGATCGCGCTCCAGCCCTGGCGAACTTCGCCCAGCAAGCGCGCCACTTCATCGATCGCGCTGACATCATTGTCGAGATTCGCAATCACCAACCGGCGCATCAGATAGTCATACAACGCATCCAGATTGGCCGCGATTTCGCCCCCGGTTTGCAGATCGAGCGCCGCTTTGAGTCCGTCGATAATCGACAGCGCCCATGAGATT
>JANOVQ010000496.1:0-3659 GCA_031417495.1 Pseudomonadota bacterium
ATCGGGTATTCCCACATATAGCCCCAGCCGCCAAAGAGCTGCAGGCATTCATCGACAGTTTTGCAATGGAGATTGCTCAGGAACATCTTGGCCATCGCGGCATCGATCGGATCGAGCTCGTCTTTCATGAATAACTCAATGCAGCGGTCCGTGAGCAGGCGTCCGGCCACGGCTTCGGTTTTCAGTTCAGCCAATTTGAATTGAGTGTTCTGAAAGTCCGCAATCGTCTGACCAAAGGCCTCGCGCTGCGCGGTGTACTCGACGGTCCACCCGATGACGGTCTCAACGACTGTCGCGCTGCGGATCGCCTGCGCCAAGCGCTCCTGCGCGAGTTTGGTCATCATCAAACCGAAACCCTGACCTTCACCACCCAGCATATTGGTCGCCGGCACGCGCACATTGTCAAAGAAGAGCTCGGAGGTGTCCTGGGCTTTCATACCGAGTTTGTCGAGATTCTTGCCGCGCTTGAAGCCCGGCCGGTCGCCTTCGACCAAGAACAGGGTGATGCCCTTGGCACCGGCGGCACCATCGGTCTTAGTCGCGAGCACGATCAGATCGCACAGCTGGCCGTTCGAGATGAAAACCTTTTGACCGTTGATAATGAAGTCATCGCCGTCGCGCGTCGCCCGTGTGCGGATGTTCTTTAAATCGCTGCCCGCATGCGGTTCGGTCATTCCTAACGAGCCGATCACTTCGCCGGTGACCATCTTCGGTAGCCACTGTCGCTTCTGTGCTTCACTGCCGAAGGAACGCAGATAGGTGGCCACGAGATCAGTGTGGACCATGAACCCCGGGCCGGTGAACCCGCTGCGCGCCATTTCTTCGATCACCGCCACGTCATACAGATAATCCGCCCCGGCGCCGCCGTATTCTTCGGGCATCGAACAGCAAAGCAGGCCCGCCGCCCCGGCCTTGTGCCAGAGTTCACGCGGCACCACGCCATCGTTCTCCCATTGGGCATGAAAGGGCGCGATTTCCTTGTCGATGAAACGGCGCACGGTGTCCCGGAAGAGGGTGTGATCGGAGTTGAAAAGGGTACGGGGGATCATGCTCAATTTTCCAATCTGTCAGCGCGTATTTTAGTCTATCGTACGCATGCGTACCATTATTGATAGGTTAAGGCACTAACCCCTCCCATCAGTCGCCCTCATCCCCGGGATTCCCGTTCACCATTTTGAGCAAATTGGCCTTAATCAAACGCAGGGTCTTGGCCGTCGCTTTCACATCCCGGGCACTAACGCCGCGCAGAATTTCCGCGTTGGTGCCCGCCGCAAGTTTGCGCATGCGAGCGACCGCTTTGCGCCCTTCGGAGGTGAGGAAAATGCGCTTCACCCGGCGATCCTCGGCATCAGCCCGGCGCTCAACGAGGCTCGCCGCCTCCAAGCGGTCGACCAGGCCGCCTAACGCGACCTTGCCGAGATCCAATTGGTTGGCGAGATCCGACTGCGGCATGCCATCCTTGCGCGACAGGTACGCAATCACCCAAGCCTGCGAGCGGGTCACGCCGAGCGGCTTGAGCGCGGTGTCGTACACAATGCGCCGTAGCCGCGACGCATCGTGAATATAGAAACCAAGCCGAATTGCCCAGTCCTCATCACTCCCGTCGTCGGGTGCGAGCGCGCGCGCCAACTGCACAGTGTTCTCGACCATTCGCTCATCCTACGTTGCGTGACGTTCGCCAGAGATTGTGGCCAGAGGTTTACGCGATTGTAGTACTCTAGCTTACGATATGCATGCGGCTTAATTCGCCCCCAAGCCGCGCCCTTCACCGCCAGGAACCAAGCCATGCCTAGACGCACGATTTTCGATGACACGCATGAACTGTTTCGCGATGCCGTGCGCAAGTTTTTTGCCGCCGAGTTAACGCCAAATATCCCGCGCTGGGAGGCGCAAGGTCAGATGGATAAATCCTTCTGGCGACAATGCGGCGAACAAGGCTTGCTGTGCCCGGACATGCCCGAGGAATACGGCGGTAGCGGCCAGGATTTTCGCTTTAATGCCATTGTGCTGGAAGAAACCTCATTCACAGGCTCGTCCTCGCCGACCTTCGGCGTGCATTCGGATATCGTTGCGCACTACATGCTGAAATATGCCACGCCAGAGAATCGTGAAAAATGGTTGCCACGCATGGCAGATGGCACCGCAATCGCCGCCATCTGCATGACCGAGCCGGATGGTGGCAGCGATTTGCAGCGGATCCGCACCACTGCGCGGCGTGAGGGCGACAGCTATCGAATCAACGGCGCGAAAACCTTCATCACCAATGGCGTGGTGGCCGATATCGCGATTGTGGCCGCGAAGACGGGCGCTACGGAAGGATCGAAATCCTTGTCACTCTTTCTGGTCGAAACTGATCGTGCGGGTTACGTGGTTGGTCGTAAGCTCGACAAAGTAGGGCAGCAGTCCTCCGATGTGGCAGAGATCTTTCTGCAGGATGTCATGGTGCCCGCGAATCATTTGCTCGGCGCAGAGAATCAGGGCTTCGTTTACATGATGCAGGAACTGCCGCAGGAGCGGCTGTCAATTGCAGTCACCGCGCAATCCGCCGCGCAGCATGCCTACGACATCACAGTGGATTATGTGAAACAGCGCCGCGCCTTCGGCAAGACGCTGCTTGAATTTCAGAACACACGTTTCGTGCTGGCGGATCTCAGAGCCAAGCTGCAAGTGGGCTGGGCGCATCTCGATGCGTGCATCATGGCGCTGGTGCACAAGGAACTCACTACGGCGGAAGCCGCCGCCGCCAAGCTGTGGCATACCGAACTGCGGTGTGAAGTGGCCGATGCCTGCGTGCAGCTCTTTGGCGGCTATGGCTATATGAATGAATACGAAATCTCACGCCTGTGGAAAGATGCGCGGGTGCAGCGCATTTACGGCGGTACCTCGGAAATCCTCAAGGAGCTGATCAGTCGCGCGATCTAGGTCCCTTGTGACTAAATAACGGAGAGGAAATAAAGTTCACTGTGCTGATCGCGCTCGGCAGAGGAGACCGGCCTACGCTACCACTGCGCAATTCATCCATGAATTGCTCCGTTACCGCCCGCGCTACGCTTATGCCATCCATGGCTCGCTTGCGCGGGAGGCGCACTCCGGCCAGTCTCCTCTACCGACCGCTCGTCATGACCGGTATTTCCGCTCCGTTATTTAGTCACAATTTAGGCAACAGACCGCTCGTGCTGCGCCCAATACGGCGCACGCAGCTCTTTCTTGGCTACCTTGCCACTCCCAGTCATTGGAAAAGTGGTCACGAAATCGATCGACTTCGGTAACTTGTAACCGGCCAGGCGACTTCGGCAATGCTCGATCAATTCCGCTTCTGAAATAGTGACTTCCGCGACCAGAATCACACAAGCTTTCACCGCTTCACCCCAACGCTCATCGGGGACACCGACGACGGCCGCGGCGGCCACAGCAGGATGCGTGGATAACACGGATTCGATTTCAGTGGAGTAGATATTCTCGCCGCCGGAAACAATCATGTCTTTCAGCCGATCGTGAATATAGTAGAGACCTTCGGCATCGCGGATCGCGATATCGCCACTGTGATACCAGCCGCGGACGAATACTTCATTGGTCCATTTTGGTTTGTTCCAGTAGCCACTGGCGAGCGACGGCGAGCGGATCAGAAGCTCGCCGGGTTCGCCGATTGCGGCGTCATT
>JANOVQ010000497.1:0-2529 GCA_031417495.1 Pseudomonadota bacterium
ATCGCGATGGAAGACCGCAACCAGATCCTGACGGTCGCCAACGGCGACCTGCACGAGCGCATCGCGGCCTTCCTGGAGAAGCGCAAGCCGCGCTGGGGAAAGCCTGGCGAGGCGTGATGCGGGCGCCGGTTGATTATCCCCACCGCGCGGAATCGGCGCCCGCGCGCGACCCTCAGCACTGCTCGACAGGAGACTCCCGCATGATGACGTGCTGATCAAGCAGCGCGGACGGTGGTACTTCAAGGAGCGCACCATCACCATCTGCTACCACTTCTCGCCGGGCAAAGGCCAGGAGGGAATGAGGCTCTGAATCGGTGTGTCACAGCACGTAGGGCAGCCGCGCGCATGGGGGTTGGTTGCATGAACGCCCGGCGTCAATCCAACCCGTAGAAGCGCGCCGCCGCGCCACGAAATAGTTCGTCCTTCTCCGCTGCGCTGTAGCGCGCCGCCATTTTCTTGAACGCGTTCCACAGCACGGCATAGGTCAGGCCGCATTTGTCCACCGGGAAGTTGCTCTCGAACATGCAGCGCGCCGGACCGAAGCAGTCTATGGCGTGGTGGAAATAGCGCTCCCACTTGGCGACCACCATGTCCGAGCTTGGCGGCACCGCCGCCTGGTCGAAATGGAAGCCGTTCCAGGGCATGGTCATGCCACCCAACTTGATCATCACGTTCTCACAGGTGGCGAGTTCCGCGAGATCGCGCGCCCAGATGCGGTAGACCTCTTCCTCGTGACCGGCGTACTGGCCTGTGCCAACCGGCGTGCCGAGGTGATCCAGCACGATGGGCACACCGGGGAAGGTCCGCGCCAGCGCGGTCAGGTAAGGCGTCTGCGGATGGTAATGCCAGGCATCGAAACGTAGGCCCAGCTCGCCCAGCACGGCGAAGCCGGCACGAAATTCAGCTTCGCTGTACAGGTTTGGATGCGTCACCCCTTCCATGATGAACAGCACGTCGCTGGTGTCCCAGGCCGCGATCTGGCGAATGCCGCGGAACAGTTTGCTTGTCGCGCAGTGCGCCTCGAGGACCTCGCGAGTACGCGGATGGCGTAGTTCCGCGGTGCCCATCATGGCGCCGATCTGCGGCGCCGACGGCTGCTGCCGCGCGCGGGCCGCAATCCCGTCCACCCATTCGGTCTCGCCCACGCAGCGCATTTCTTCAGGCCCGTCCTGCCAATGCCCTTCCCAGCACTGCAGGTAGACGGTCTGCGTCACCTTGTGCGAGCCGATGTCCGCCCACAGTTGCTCGAGGCTGTAGTGTGGGAACTGGGTGGCCTGGACGAAGAAATGGTGATGCGGATCGATGATGGGCCTAGCGGTTTCGATCGCCGCTTCGTGCGATTGCGCCAGCCAGTCTTCGCGCACTTCTACTATGGACATGAAGCTCCCCTCCAGTTATTTGCGAATTCCGGGCTCGCAGCATCGTCGTTGCGACGACCTATCTTACGTCCGCCGAGCCCGCCCCTTGGAAAACTAATGATGGCGGGTCACGGAGAAAAATTCCATTTTCTAACTGAAGGAGCGACTTCGAGGTATCGGCCGCCGCCATCAAACAAGCGGACCGTTTTAGCAACAGGTTGCGCGCGTTTTGTCGCCGTGTCGGTGAGCCGCATTTGCGGCCAACACCTTTCTAAGGCTATCTGTTGGCCCGATTGTTGGCCCCACTTAGCACCGACTGTCAACGGACGATAGTGGAACGTGGTGGCTACTTATTCCGGGTTTTTGGCTGGAATTCTGGAGATTCTTGGACGGTAGCGGGCGTTAACGGAACTACTATTGGTGCGGAAGAGGGACTCGTGATCTTAAGCTATCTCTTTGCTGAGATTGACGGTTATGTAATGACGTCTACATAAGGGTGACGTTGGCCACGGCGAGACGGGGTGATTTACTCCAGCAGTCGATGGTTCGGCGCAAAGACGCCGTGGTAACGCGTGAGGTTGACTCGCGGTGTCGGCACCAGCGCTGCCAAGCGCGCCATGAAGTCTACCGGCTCGAACATCACATCCGTGGTGCCATCCCGGCACGGCGTCTTCAAGCGGTACCGAACATTTTCCTGCCGCGTTAGCGACAAGCGCTGGGTGGCGACCGCCGGGCGCGTGATAGCGGCGCAGCCGCTCTAACTTTCGGGAACGCCCTCCCGTAGCGAGCGATGACGGTCTACCGTCGCATAGCCTGCAATAAGTCTCGTAACTGTTCTGGCAACATCAGTGGCCTAAGATCCCTTCGATGTTAGTGGTTCTCCGCCATTCGTGTTGAAACCAGGATTGGCGGAGAGCCGATTTGGTTCAATCAAAACTTTCCGCTGCGGATGACTTCGATGTCGGTCGAGTACGCGATCATCGCGAATCGAGAGAAGAATTCTTGCTCGAGGCGGGACAGCAAAAGCAGAGCAGCCTCCGGTGGTAACACGACTTCAATTTGGATGTTTGCGAACTCCTCGATGTCGGCCACGCGCGAGCCTTGAGCTCCGACTCCTTCGACCGGAAACAGCGTGTAGCCGTGAGCGCCGATTTGCTTCAGCAATTCGGTC
>JANOVQ010000498.1:0-3485 GCA_031417495.1 Pseudomonadota bacterium
GCGGATGGCTTTGCCCAGGTACTCGATTTCCTTTCTATCGGGACTAATGATCTCATCCAGTATTCGGTCGCGATCGATAGGGTGAATGACGAGGTCAATTATTTATATGACCCGTTCAACCCAGGAGTTCTGCGCCTGATCTCGATGACTATCAAGGCCGCGCAGAAGGCCAGGGTCCCGGTCGCCATGTGTGGGGAGATGGCCGGCGATATTCGCTGCACCCGTCTGCTGGTCGGGCTGGGCTTAGAATCCTTTAGTGTTCATCCATCGGTCTTGCTTGAAATCAAAGGCGCGCTAAGTGCGACTGATGCCGCCGCTGCCAAGCACATCGCCGAACGCGTCATCAAAACCACAGACGCTGCCAAAATTAGGCGCTATCTCGAGGAACTCGGCTAAAGCTTCTGTGGCTGCCAGGCTTGAGATTGCGACACTTTGATGTTCGGGCGTTGGCTGGGCGCGACATCCAAAACGGACTTCCGGTGTCAATTCTTAACTCCAGTTCAGCCGCGACTTGTGAGGCCACGCTTGGGATTAGCTCACCCGCGCGGGTTATACGGTTTCTGGAAAGTCTGTGTTATTCTTCGACCATAGCCTATGGCGTGTTGCATGGCTGCAACATGCGGGCAGTGAGGCGTCTCGAGTTTGAACTTAACGTGGGGAAGTTCGTCATGGATAACCGATCAACAAAAATTGTTCTCGCACTCTCGCTGAGCACGCTCCTGGCGGGCTGTGCTAACCAAAATGTCAAAGCCCCGCAAATCCTCTGCCCGATCGTGGGCGCGGTGACCGGCGCGGGCATCGTGGCCGCCGCCACCGATTCCGATGAAGCAGGCGCCTATGTGGCAGGTGCCGCAGTCGGCGGTGCCCTGGGCTACTTCTTCTGTCGCGAGAAGGAAGTGCCGCCGAAACCCGTGGCCGTAGCACGTCCGCCCGCGCCGAAACCAGTCGCCCCGCCGCCGCCGCCAGCGCCGCCTAAGGCAGGCACGATGTTGGTGAGCCTCGAAGGCACCTATTACGATTTCAACAAAGCAACTTTGCGGCCGCAAGCGATTCCCAAGCTTGACCATGCGGCGCAGGTAATGAGGGACAATCCCGGGATTAGGGTCAACATTGAAGGCCACACCGACAGCGTGGGGTCGGATGCCTATAACCAGGGCCTGTCGGAGCGACGAACCAAATCCGTCGTGGATTATCTCGTCGGCAAAGGGATCGATGCTGGACGGTTAATCGCGACTGGTTATGGCGAAAGCCGACCCGTGGCGACCAACGATACTGCTGAAGGTCGCGCGCAGAATCGACGAGTCGAGCTGGTGGTTGTCGAGTAACTGGGTAGATCGTGGGGTGTCGATGGCGCCCCGTCTCTCAAAAGCAGAAAGCCCTCCTTCGTGGAGGGCTTTTTATTTGGTTCGACTTCGGGAGTGAACCAGCCTGCTGGGTGGTTTTAAGGTCGGCTCGGCGTTACCAGCTGAAGATGACCCACTGCGGCACAATCGGGTCACGCTGGAGATCACTGATTTTCGATTCCAGCAGACCGTCACCGTTGTTATCGATCAGGTAATAGGGCTTACCGATGAAGGGCGTGACCCTAATCATGTAGAGCCGACCGTTCAGCCGGTACTCCTCGACGGTGGCGTCTTTCCGTTGGACAATCGTGACATCGGGCTCAAGCGCCTGTCCGTCTTCGATGGAGGACGGCGGCGGCGGTGCTGCTTCGGGGACTTCCTGCAACCCTTCTTGCGCCACAGACACGCGGAACATACTGGTAACGGCCAGGACTATTGCCAACGAAGTAGGCGAACGACGCATTAGCACTTACTCTTTTCTGTCTCTACGAAGCCGATTGTTGGCCATAGCATAGCATCACCATCGACCCAGATCTGCTCGTAACCGAGCCATCTTTTCCCCTAAATCTCCGAGAAATTCTGATGGTGACTGAGCATAATTCTCGCACAATAGTTTTGGTTGATGGCTCTTCCTATCTATATCGCGCTTTTCACGCGCTCCCTGGTCTGGTGACGAGCACAGGCCAGCCGACTGGCGCCATTCATGGTGTCATTGCAATGCTTCAAAAATTGCAAACCGAGCTCCCCTGCGAATTGTTTGCGGTGGTCTTCGATCCGCGTGGTCCGACCACGCGGGATGAATGGTTTCCCGATTACAAGGCGCAGCGACCCTCGATGCCGGACGAGCTCTCCTCGCAAGTGCCATTGCTTTTTGAAGTGATCGACGCGTTGGGGATGCCGCGCATTATGTGTGCTGGCATCGAAGCCGATGACGTGATCGGCACATTGGCGGAACTCGCCGCACGCGCCGGTTATCAAGTGGTGATCTCTACCGGGGATAAGGATTTTGCCCAGCTGGTGAATGAGCAGATTACGCTCGTTAACACGATGGACAACACGCGGCTGGATAGCGCAGGAGTACTGGCCAAATTCGGGGTCGCGCCTAAGCAGATTATCGATTATCTAACGCTGGTCGGAGACACTGTCGATAATGTTCCAGGCGTGCCCAAGGTTGGGCCGAAAACTGCCGTCAAGTGGCTGCAGGAGTACGGTAGTCTCGACGGTATCATTGAGCGTGCGGACACCATCAAGGGCGCGGTGGGTGACAGTTTGCGCGCTAGCCTGACGCAACTGCCTTTGTCCCGCCGCTTGGTCACCATCATGGCCGACCTTGAATTGGGAATTGAATTGGCGAGTCTGGCGCCGCGGCCGGCGGCCACCGCCGAATTGCGCGCGCTTTATCAGCAGCTGGAATTTAAGACCTGGCTGAAGCAGCTGGCGCCGCCAACACCAGACATTGGGTTGGCAGTGGCGGAAGTTGTTGCTGACTATGAAACCATTTTCACGATTGAGGCCTTAACCGCCTGGATCGCGCGCCTGCAGGACGCGCCTTTCTTCGCGTTCGACACGGAAACGACCAGCCTGAATTACATTGACGCGCGAATTGTCGGGGTCTCGTTCGCCTGCGCGCCGAAGGTCGCCGCGTATGTGCCGTTGGCCCATGATTATCTCGGTGCACCCACGCAGCTATCGTGCGAGGTGGTGCTCGAGCTGCTCAGACCCTTGCTAGAAGATCCCACCGTGCACAAGCTGGGCCACAATCTCAAGTATGACCAGAGCGTGCTGATGAATCACGGCATCGCGCTGCGCGGGATTCACTACGACACGATGCTTGAATCCTATGTGCTGAACAGCACGGCGTCTCGCCATGATCTCGATTCGCTCGCACTCAAACATCTTGCTCACCAGACCATTCATTTTGAGCATGTGGCGGGCAAAGGCGCTAACCAACTTACCTTCAATCAGGTGCCGGTGGAGCGCGCCGCCATTTACGCCGCTGAAGACGCTGATATTTGCTGGCAGTTGCACGCGGTATTTGCGCCGCGCATCGCGAGTACGCCGTCGCTAAAAAACTTACTCGACGAGATCGAGATCCCACTAGTCCCGGTGCTATCGCGGATCGAGCGACGCGGGGTGTTGGTG
>JANOVQ010000499.1:0-6843 GCA_031417495.1 Pseudomonadota bacterium
GTTCGCCGTTGGACACCGCAGCGTCAACGGTTGTTCGCAGCTTCGGCAAATCCTCGCTAAGAACAAGGTGGCTCCATCTGCGCTGCCCAGAGAGAAAGTCTTCAGCCGGGTAACCACACACGTCCTCCACGGCCTTGCTCAACATACTCACTCGCCACGGCGACTGGCGCGATGCGAGTTCGCACACATAGGCCGCCCCCGGGATATTCTTGATCAAAATGTCGAGCTGGCGGTCTCGCTCAATGGCTTCTGCGGAGGCCGCAGCCACTTGCCGTTCTAGCGCGACCCTACTGGTGATGTCGAGCACGAGGCCGTTGAAGACGGCGTTTCCCTCGGTGCCCCTCAATTCCGGGGTAGATGCGGCGCTTAACCACTTGATGGCGCCTGTCGCGGTGCGTACGCGAAAATCGCGACTCCAAGCAGCCCTGTTCTGCACTGCATCCGCCACACTGCCTGCAAATTCCGCTAAGTCCTCCGGCACGATGAATGCTGCAAACTGCGCAAGAGTTTCTGGCACGAGTTCGGGGCTGATTTCCAGCATCTTCGTGACGCCCTGACTCATGAAATTGAAATAGCCTCCACTAACGGGGTCGCCCACGAACTGGAAAACGGCACCCGGGACGGCATCCGTGATCGACGCTTGCGCACCGAGTTTTTCTACACTCTCGCGCACCCGCAGTTCCAAGTGGGCATTGACTGCGGCTAAATTCATTGCCAGCTGCTTACGGTGAGTTATATCCGTACGAATAGCCACAAACTGGGTGGGCTTTCCGGCTTCGTTCAGCGACGGGACGATGGTGGTGTCGACCCAGTAAAGCGTGCCGTCTTTGGCGCGATTCTGAATCTCACCCTGCCACACCATTCCCTGCCTGATAGTCGTCCAGAGATCGCGCATGAACTCCTGAGGGTGATGGCCGGAATTGATCAGGCGATGGTCCTGCCCTAGGAGTTCGTCACGCGAATACTTGGAAATCGCACAAAACCTATCGTTGACCGCAATAATCTTGCCGCGTGCGTCTGTCACAGCGACGATCGAGTGTGCGTCGAATGCCAGCTTCAGATCCTGCAATTCCTTCGCGAGCGCCACGCTCGGCGGAATCGCTGGGCGCTCGGCAATCAATTCGAGGAACACCACGGCAATACCCACAATATTCCCAGCGTCATCGCGTAGGGGGGCGGCACTTTGGGCGATGCGATGGAGCGCGCCATCGCGGGCAAGCAACGTCGTGTGACTGGCGAGGCCGTGGCTCACGCCGGAAGCTAACGCATCGTCATCCGGGAGCTCAGTCGGCGCGCTGGTTTGCTCATCGACGAGATGAAAGACTTCAGCGACGGGCCGACCCAACGCCTCGCTCTCAGACCAGCCAGTGATTTTTTCCGCGACATTATTGAGCCGCGTCACCCGCCGTTGGGTATCGGTCTCCAGTACCGCTGCGCTAACCGCGTTGCGCGGTTGGCCGGGATTTCCCCCGCTCTCACATCGGTCCGGCGAGGACTGGGCAATTTCCTGGTTTGGTGCCGTCAATGCGTGGCTCTTCATGTGGCTACCCTCCAGTAGAGGTGATGGGGAAATACGATAGCCAAACCTTGGTACACATCATGGTGACGCGCGCGCCGGGCGGTGGCGATCGCGGTGCAACCGTTACTCTGTAGCAATGCGCTCTGCTGGAACGACTGCGGCCGCGCCGTCCATTTCTTGAATTTCGCCAGGAGGAGCCCGTTCCGGGTCGGGGGACAGTTTACTGATTTACTCCCGCACCGCATTCCCAGAAAAGCTAATCAGTAAACTGTCCCCGGATTTCGAATAAAGAGGCGATGGGTGGGAGTTTGGCGGTGTCTGGATCGAGCCCGGCGCCGCGATGCCAGATGCGTTCGCGTGTCGCGCGGATCGTGCTGTAGCGCAGCACCGCAGTCTTCAGCGCCGCTGACATGGGCGCGCAACTGTCATCGCCCGCGATGACGCGCGCGATGACCTGCTGCAGGGTCCGATGGGCGGCACTGACCGCGTCATAGTCGCTGCGGTCCAGCGCTCTGGCGCGCGCGACAGCGGCGCTCAATTCATCGCGCAAGGTGCGCTCGAGGCCCATGCCGGCCAGTTCCTCTGCCAGTCCACAGGCCAGGCTTAGGCTGTCGAGTTCGTAGTTGAGCGCGTGCTTCCAGTGGGCGGCAAGCACGGTCAGGTGACCCATCACGAGCCTCGTTTGATCGCGCGCCAGCGACTGCTCGGCCGGGATCGCCGGCAGGATGACGTCGGACAAAGCCTTCAGCATGGACTGCAGGCGCAGATCGAGATCGGGATTCACCGCAGGTCGTCTCCCAGGAGTTGGTTGATCTGGTCCGCAAACACCGCCGTGCACAGAGCCAACCAGGTCAGCACCAGATCCTGGTGACTCTGCCCCAGCCGCGCCGCGCAACAGGCCGAGGCACTGTTGATGACAATGCACTTCCAGGCGTTGAAGACTTCGTAATAGCGAATGGTTTGGAGATCGAGTGTCGCTCCCGTTGCCTGCACATAGCGCGTGAAGAATTCCGCGCGCGGCATGAGGCCGCAGATCAGCAACTCGCCATCGGCGCGTGGAGTCCCGAACAGGCGCTGCACGCTCCACGCGAGATCTTCGTGGAAGTCGCCGAGGTGGGCGAGTTCCCAGTCGAGCACGGCGCTGAACTCACCGCTCGGTTCAACGAACATGAAATTGCCAATGCGGTAGTCGCCGTGCACCAATACCGGCTGCGCGCACACTGGCGCGTTTTCACGCAACCAGCGCTCGACCAGGGTCGCCAGTGGATCAGCCTCTTCGCAATCCTGCTGCCACACTCGCGCCCACCAATTCACCTGGCGCAGGGCGGCTTGAGTAGTGCCAGGCGCCGGCGCATCGAAGTAAGTCAGGTCAGCGCTACGCCAATCGAAAGCATGAATGCGCGCGAGATTGTCGACGAATTGCGGCGCGAGCTTGGGTATCCAGTGATCGAAGCGCAGACCTACCCCAGACACCGCGCTCGCTGCGATATCGGTGGGCGAGGTATTGCCCGGCACCATGCGCGTGATCAAACCGGGCTGACCAAGATAGTCGCCATCGGCATCGACGAAACGCAAGGGCGGTACCGGCACCACGCCAGCGAAAGCGGCGAGCAATTGCGCTTCGCGCCCGCGACAGGTTTCGACGATACCCATCCAGGGATCCATGCGCAGCACCAGTCGCTCGGCCGCCGCCGCCCCAGCGTGATCGAGCGTGAAAGCGAACTGTTCCTTCGAGGCGCCACCGGTCATGCGGGCAAGCGCGCTGATACGCACCCCGGACAACCCTTCATGGGCGAACAGCGCGGCCAGTTGCGCGGTGACCTGGGCATCGCTGCGCGCGCTATAGGCGCCACTATTACGGCGTGCCATCTTGCGCGCCAGCACATGGGTAATTCGCGCTTCGATATCGTCGCGATCCCAACGCGCGGTCGCTGTAGCGCCTTGCACGGCGTTCATGCCTGCTGCGCGTCTACAGCTTGCCGGCGGCGCGCAGCCGCAGGTAGGTGTCATAGAACCAACCTTCCTGCACCTCGCCATACCCTACTCGCCCCGACTCCGAGACATAGCGGTTGAGCACATTCGGCACGCCGACGCAGCCATAGGGCTCCCACAAACCCGAGGCGATGGGTGCCCCGAGGAAATGATGCTGCTGCCCGCGCTCGTCGGTCGCGAAGAGTTCGTAGTGGCCTCCCCACATCCCGTCGCGGGCGACTACCACTTTGCCGGCGGTGCAACCGTAAACCTTGCCGCGATCAAGCACAAAGCCGTGGGCGAAGGTGTGCTGCGCATCGGATGGGGCGTCGTAGTTCATGGACCAGATGCTGTGGAACCCATAGTCCTCACCAAAGATCGCGTGCAACCAGGCCATCGGTTGCAGCGCGCGTTCAGGGCGCACGCCCCACGAGCGGTCCATGCAATCGATGTAGTCGATGTCGAAGTGCTTGCCCCGCACGGTGAGCTTGCCCTTGATGCGACACAGCTGATCGTAGTGGCCACCATAGGCCGCGCCGTAACCCGAGGTCGCGGCGCGCTCGTCATAGGTCTTGCGCGCCATCGGATCCATGGCTGGATCATGGATGTCGTAGGCCGGCATGACGGCATCGGCCTGCAGTTCGAAGCGCGTGTCATCGATGCCTTCGTAAGTCAGTTGATAGCGCTCGGGGCCGGCGCTCAAATCGCAGGACAAGCCGGTCGGCAGCGCGAACTTCCGAAATTCGACGGGCGCGGGGATCTGGGTCTGGTTGTCCGAATATAAAGCGTCGAGGCGCGAGCGGCCCAGGCCTTGATAGATCTTGATATCGCTGGTCGTCACCCCGACCCCTGGTCGCGCCATCACATAGGCGCTGCCGAACAGTCCGAGTTCCGGCACCGCGAAAGGCATGAAGAAAGTTTCGGCCCAGGTGTGGCGGGTAGCAGGCTCAGTCAGCGTGGCCATGGCCTCGGGGTGATAGCGCATGTCCTGGTTCGTAATCATTGACTTTTTCCTCGCAGGCTCTGCGGTTGCGTAGTCGTGGGTTTCAGGAAGCTACCAGCTGAAACATGTCGCCAAGCTTTGCGTCGTGCACCATGCGCAGCGCGCGATCTTTGAACCTGGCATCGATGCAATCGAGGTAGCAGTTCGGTGGCTCTGCGACGTGACTGTCGGCGGAGATGATGAGTTTTAGCACGTTGTGATTTCTCCTGTCGTATCGTCCACCAATTAGTCAGCGGCGCGGCCATTACGCAGCACTTTCCCCGGCAACTCACCGCGCGCATCGAGCACATCCTGTCCATGCTGCCGCAGCAAGCGTCCATTGACGATCACCGCATCGATTCCCACTGCATCGGCGATCAAACGATCCGCGCCGCCTGGTAAATCGTGCACGCGGCGTAACGGACGGTCACCGATCGTAGCGGGATCAAACACCACGATGTCGGCCGCCAGTTCGCGCGCCAACCGCCCGCGATCAGTAATGCCGAACACCTCAGCCGGTCGCGAAGTTACCATGCGCACGGCGTCTTCGAGCGTAATGGCACCTTTCTCGCGTACCCAGCGGCGCAGGAGATAGGTCGGGAGACAGGCATCGCAGAGTTGGCTTGCATGCGCGCCTGCATCGGACAGTCCGATCACGGTGGCAGCACTTTTCAGCAACGGCTCAACTTCATTCTCATCGTGGTTGGCAACCGGCATGCGGAAGCGTGCTTTTAAATCGGTCGCAAGACCGAGATCGAACAAAGCCTCGATCGGTGTGCGGCCGGTTTCTGCCGCATAGTCAACGAGCTTACGTTCGCCGAGTTCCCGCTGTCCCGGGACTTCCGTGATCGTCGTGCCGAGAAATCCGCTGCGAAACGGCGCGGGGACTTTGCGATCCAGGCGCTCCCACAATTGCGCGCGGAATCCCGGATCGCGATATAGCACTTTCTTGCCTTCATGATCGGCTGCCGACACCGGCCGGAACATGCGCATGGCCTCAAACACAAACGGTGCGGCGAGTTGATATTCGAAGTTAAGCGGACGTGGCGTGACCTGGGGCACCACGGCGCGTCCTGCGCGCTGCAGGGCTTCCGAGCGCGCGAGCTGCGCAGCGGCATCCTCGTTGGTCAACACGGCGCCGGCCAATAACGCCGTCCAGCTCACGGTACAGCCGGTCGCGCGATTGAGTTCGGCGAACTCGTCGAACGCGAGCTCGGGCCCAATCGTGGCCTGGATAATCCCGCCACGGCCGGCATCGACGATGCCACTCGCGACGTTGACGATCTCAGCGAAACTCGCCGCCCGACTTGGCACGGGCTTCCCTTGATAGCCGACGTGCGTGACGGCCTTCGACGTGGCAAAACCCAGTGCGCCCGCCGCCATCCCCTCACGCACAAGACCGCGCATCGCGGCTATCTCGATATCACTCGCAAAGCGTTCGGTCGCGTCTTCGCCCAAGACATAAGTTCTGATCGCCGTATGACCGATCAACGCGCCCACATTGATGGCGAGACCGCGCGCCGTCAGTGCGTCGAGGTACTGCGGAAAGGTTTCGAACGGCCACTCGGCACCAAGACCCGCGCTCAGCGCGGCGACCGTCATGCCTTCTACATTCTCTAATGTGCGAATCACGATCTCGCGATGCGCGGGTCGCGTGGGGGCAATCGAAAAGCCACAGTTGCCGATAACTACGCTCGTGACCCCGTGCCAGGGCGAGACGGTCAGCATGCGGTCCCAGATGACTTGCGCATCGTAGTGCGTGTGGATATCGACGAAACCTGGCGCCACGACTCTGCCACTCGCGTCGATGGTTTGCCGCGCACTGCCGGGTGCAGCGCCGAGGGCGACGATTTTGCCGCGTTTAATCCCAACATCGCCGCGATACGCCGGGGTGCCGGTGCCATCGACGAGGGTTCCACCGCAAATTTTCAGGTCGTAATCCATGGACCACTCCTCGTCTTATTCAGGGCGACAGACGCAACGTCACTCGCACGCCACAACAACGTGAGGTGCCTGGTTATCGCGACGCGTATTCGCCAAACTCACCGCATGCTGCGCATTATGTGCGCGTGTAGAAGACTTTGGCGAACGTTCGCCGAAATCGCGGCTCATCAGGGATAATCTCACCCCACATAAACTGAGCGGAACGCGGATCCAGTCAACTACCGAGGTCGCGCACGTGCGCTTCTCGTCGCCGAAAATCCATTTAAGGGAAAACCCATGAGTAACCTAATTGAGACAGATGTGCTGGTCGTCGGCGGAGGCCTCGCCGGACTTACCGCGGCGGCGATCGCCGCCACTGCAGGTGCGAAAACGCGGGGGTTGGAAGCGGCGACGAAGGCGGGCGGACGCGCGCGCGCGCGCGAGGCGC
>JANOVQ010000500.1:0-8644 GCA_031417495.1 Pseudomonadota bacterium
CGGCGAGCGCTGCGACCTCCGTTCTGAACACGCCATAGCCACCCGAGATGATCAGCAGCCCGTTTAACTGCGCCCAGCCAATGCGGCCGCACAGGAAACTGCGCAGGTATTCCACTGTCTGAAACAGCGCGAGCGGACGGCGCGGCAAGTCGTCTTTCACGAGATTGCCGCCTTCGACTCGGCAGCCGTTCAACGGGCGCATAGTACCGCCGCAGGCGACTACGTGGCGGTCATCCAGGAAGAACTGCGCCGTGCGGAGCAGCGCACGGCGATCGAGCACCGAGTCCGCATCCATCACGCAGAAGAGTGGCCGCGTCGCGAGGTTCAGGCCGGCGTTCGCGGCATCCGCTTTGCTGCCGCCATTCTCCTTATCGATTACCCGCAGGCGATGTTCGCGGCGCGAGCGGTAGATGCCACGGACCGGTTTGCACGGGAAGCGGACGTGATACGCATGCGGAAAATCGTACAAATCGAAGGCCTCGCGCAAGTTCGCGAGCGTGTCGTCGCGCGAGCCGTCGTTGACGACGATGACTTCAAAATCCCCGTATTCCTGCTGCAGCAGCGAGCGTACCGAGGAGACGATCGCGGGACCTTCGTTGAAGGCGGGCACAATGATCGAAATACCGGGCTCATGACCCGTGAGCCGCACCTCGTTCAGCAGGTAGGTACGCAAGTCGGCATGGCGGTGCAACCAGCCCAGCGCAAGCAGGTTCAGCAGCGTGTACATGCCGAATACGAGCACCACGTAGATCAGGAAGGCGTGCTGGGCGAGCGCAATCATCGCGTGCCTCCCCGCACCGCTGGCGCTTCGAGTTCGGCAAGCGCGTGAGTCGCGATATCGCGGCCAAAGCGATCGTTGCAGGTGGTCTTGAGACCTTCTAGATGCTGTGCGCCAAGGGCCGGTACTGCGAGGATTGCGCGCGCCGCGTGATAGCGGGTGTACCAGTTGGTGTCGCACAGCAGCGTTTCGAGCACACCTGCTTCCACCTGGTCGCCGCACCGCCCGAGCGCCTGCGCCGCGCGCATTCGCACGAACCATTGCGGATGCGCCACAAACGCGAGAATCAGCTGATAATCCGTGGCCTCGCCAATCACACTCAGCGTATGCAGTAACGCCGCGATCGTCTCCGGATCGCGCGTTGCCGGATCGTGCAGACGGGCGCGCACCGCGGGCGCGACGCGCGGCTGCGCGCACCGCTCGAGCAGAAGTGCGAGGCCCGGGACAGTCGATTCCGGCACATGCGCGAGGAGTTCGGCGTAGGCGTCCACCGCGTCTGCGACACCGACATCGAGCAGATCTTCCACCAAGTGCCGCGCCCAGCGGCCCTGCCGATCCAGCACCGGGATTACGAAGCGCGCGGCGCGTCGTGCATCGAGCGCGACCAGCGTCTGTGCGGCGTACCGGTCGAGTGGCGAGGGCCCCTTGCGCACGAACTTGACGACCCCCAGCCAGGCGCTGACGAGCTGCAATCGACGCACGACCTGCAGCGCGAGGATGATTTCCACCTGGGTCGGTGCGGCGATGACCAACCAGCCGGGCTGCAGAATCCTTCGTGCGTAGTCGTCGAGCCCGGCGCGCCGGGCGATCTCGTTCAGAGTATTCTGGGCATCATCCGCGAGATACTCGCTGATGCGGCACCACAATCTCAGCAGAGGCAGGCGGTCGCGGCGTCCGAGCGGCGGCAGCGCAGACGGCACGTCACCTGTCGCGGCACCGAACAACAGAGGTTCCCAGGCAACCTCGAGGCGTGCAGCGCGGGCGTCGGTGAGTCGACGCGCGACCTGGATCGCGAAGATCTGGCCAATCATCCACAGCGTTATCCCGCCCAGCCACAAAGCAACCCACACATATATTGACCACGGTGCCAGCATGTGGGGTCAAAATCTGATAGCGATGCCGACATTAAATGTCGTGCGATCCAGATGATCGCCGCGCGGCGACTGCAGCCCGTTGTAACTCACGCCGTAATCGAACCCGAATTCCGGCGCCAGCCAGTGCCGGCCGTTGAAGCCTAGATACCAGGTGTCGAACTTCGCAGCGGCAACTCCGAGCAGCGACTCATCGGTTTCGACGCCTTCCCCAAAATTGAGTGCAAGCTGGTCGCCGTCACCGTAATAGTTCGTGACGTTGAAACGATGCACGGCCTGCCAGGCAATGCTGCGCGGCTTCGCGAGCAGCGCGCTGTACGCGAGACGCCAGTTTCCGACGTAGTATTCGATTCCAGGTGCGAGCTGATCGAGGCTCGACGTCGCGTAAACGCTGCGGCCGCCGCCCATTGAGATGACAACGCCAGATCCGACGCTGACCGCTGCTTCGAGGAAGCCGGCACGTTCCACCCGTGCGCGACCGGTCGAGCTGAACTGTCCACGCCCGCTGACACTGAGCCGCGTAGTCAGCGGAAGGCTGGCGTAGACGTCGAACAGATTATCCTCCTGCCCGAAGCGCTCCGAGCGAGCGACTCTGGCGCCGATTCTCGTGCGGCGATCGAACGCGTAATCGAGCCCGATGCCAGCCTCGTACCAGGGATCGGGGCGCTCGTTGGCGGTGACTTCGTAGCCAGTCGTCAACGTGAACGCCTTCGCGTCGTCGCCACTTGGGACAGCTTCGAGCTCGCCATGGGGGTGAACTGTGGTCGGCGCCTCGGAGAGCGTATTCAGCATTGCTTCGCGCGCCCGCGCCTCCTCGTCTAGCGCGGCGCGGGCGTTCGCGAGGACCAGCTTCACGTCTGTGTAAGCGGGCTCGAGCGCGCGTGCGCGCTCGAGTGGAACCAGCGCTTCGCGCGGTCGTCCGGCCGCGAGCAGGGTTTGGCCGAGCCCGAGAAGATAATCTGCGTTTGCGGGTTCAACGCTCAAGAGCGCCCGATAGCGGACCTCGGCGGTTGCATAGTCCCGGGTGACGAACGCGCTTCTCGCCGCGGTGTAATCGGGTGGCTCCACGGCCAGCGCGCCCGTTGCGCCGAACGCGAGACAGCAGCAGAGCATCGTGCCGAGCCGAAGGCGCGGTCCGGCTAACGTCAAGGCTGCGGCTCACCCAGCTTCTCGCGCGCGCGCGTGATCAAGCGCGCAGCGGTATCGACCAGTTCGGACGGCCGAAACGGTTTCTCGAGATAGGCGTCCGACTGAATCCTGAGGCCGAGCATCATCGTGTCCTCGTATGAGGTTTCCGTCACGCAGATTATCGGCACCCTGTTCCACACCGCGTAGTTGCGCAATTTTCGGATTACCGTGAGGGCGTTCGCGTACGGCATCAGGTAGGCGAGGACCAGCAGATCAGCGGCTTCCGGGCGCGCGACGAGCCCGAGCGCCGCCCGCCCGTCTGGCAGGTGTTCGACTTCGTACCCTGACTTCGTCAGCACGTAAATAATCAGACGCGCAAGCGATTCGTCATCCTGCACGAGGATTATCCGGTGCCCGCGGGGAGGTGTCATTCAGAAGAACCAGGCAGATTTGGTGCGCGAAGGATAGGGAGGATGACCCGGCATCTCAAGTGCGGCCGGCTTTTTCTCTGGCGTCACCGCCGGCGCCTTACCACCCAATCAACTGCTCAATTCACGCGCCTTTCCTTGCCCGTCCGGCCCGGTTCGGGCACGCATGGGGCTGCTTGAGTCGCTAGATCCATGTCCCGTCCGGGATGACGGCATTTTTGGGGATGACGACGATGCCGTCGCGGACGTAAAAGTGCGGGCCGTCGTATTCGGAGGGTTTGCCTTCGGGGGTGATGACGCAGCCGTGGCCGATGCGGGCGTTTTTGTCGATGATGGCGTGTTCGATGACGCAGTTTTTGCCAATGCCGACACCGGGAATGCCTACGCGTTTGGTGAGCGGTGAGTCGTAGAAGTCGGCGCCCATGATGACGCTGTTGCGGATGGTGGTGCCGGCGTCGATGTAGCTGCGGATGCCGACGACGGCGCGCTCGATCTGCGCATCGGAGAGCACGCAGCCCTCGGAGATGATGGCGCGTTTGATCGTGGCACCGTTGATTGCTCGCGGGCAGGTAGCGCGCGTGGGTGTAGATGGGTTTTACGGTGTCGAAGAAATTGAAGCGCGGGATGGGATCGGTGAGCATCAGGTTCGCATCGAAGAAGGAGCGAATGGTGCCGATGTCTTCCCAGTAGCCCTGGAAGATGTAGGCCATGACGGGGCGTTGGTGGATGAGCCGCGGGATGATGTGCTTGCCGAAGTCAATTTCCGAGTCATTGGCGAGAGCGTCGATGAGGGTCTGGCGGTTGAAGACGTAGATGCCCATCGAGGCTTGATACAAATCGGCGTCGGCGGCCTGGCCGAGCTCGCTGAGCAGCGCGGGCGGGATCCGCAGCTCGTCGAGCACGGCGGGGTCTTGGGGTTTCTCGACGAATTCGATGATTTTCCGCTTGGCATCGGTGTGCATGATGCCGAAGCCCGGCGCGTCGGCGCGCGTGACGGGGAGGGTGGCGAGCGTCACCTCGGCCTTGGTCTTGATGTGCTGCGCGAGAAGTTCGCCGTAGTCCATGCGGTAGAGCTGATCGCCGCTGAGGATCACGTAGTATTCGTACGGATGCTGGAGGAAATCGCGGAGGTTCTGGCGCACGGCGTCGGCGGTGCCCTGATACCAGCTCGTATCCGTCGGTGTTTGTTGAGCGGCGAGGATTTCGACGAAAGAGTGCGTGAAGGTGTCGAACTTGTAGCTCAGGTTGATGTGGCGGTGCAACGACACGGAGTTGAATTGCGTGAGGACGTAGATGTGCCGCAGGCCGGAGTTGATGCAGTTCGAGATAGGAACATCGACGATACGATATTTTCCGCCGAGCGGGACGGCGGGTTTAGCGCGTTCCTTGGTGAGGGGGAAGAGTCGCGAACCCGCGCCGCCACCCATGATGACAGCGAGCGTTTTTTCGGTGATGGAGGCAGGGGTCATGGCGTGATGTTGGCGGGAATTACCGACGGATTCAATCTGCGATTGGATGCTCGCAATCACCTCGACCGCACCACCAACGTGGCCTGTCCCCAGACCGAGCCACCTTCGCTCAGGGTTTGCGCACGGGTCGACCCGCTGGCAGCACACCGTCGGCGCGCGCTTTGAGGTAGCCATAAATCGCGTCGATGTGTGGCGCAACGTTCGGGTTACCCTTCCACGCCGGCATCGCGCCGACCTGGCCGCGATAGCCATTGCGCACCGCCTCCACGAAGCGCGCGTAATCGACACCCTGATGAAAGCGGTCGAGTAGGTTGGGCGCGAATGTTGAGCCGAGCGCACTGCCACCATGGCACACCTGACATTGGCCGGCGAACGTCCGCCAGCCAATGTAGGTGTCTTTGTCGACCTGACACTGCTCGGCCGCCGTCGCCGCAGGCTGGCAGTCGACTTGATAGATCGGTTCACGGGTTGTGATCTCGACCACCGGTGGCGGAGATAATGTAGGCGCGGGCGCTGGCGCTGGCGCTGGAGTGACAACAGTCAATTGCGCAGCAGGGTTCGCGCTTGGTACCGGGATCGTTAGCGCTGCCGATTTGGCGGACTGTTCTCGCGGCTGCGTGCTGTCAGAGCAACTCGCAATGAGTGCACACAACGGAATAACAGCGATGCGGGTGATTAATTTCATCTCAGAGGAGGCGGAGCGAAGCAATTATCGTGTCTTTGGGCGCGCCCCACAGGCGCGCCAATGGTTGCGCTCGCCCGCACAACTTGGGCAGGCATCGTGGCCAACAGATTATCGGCGGCATCTTTTCGTTGCCGGATAACCCGGCCCATGATTGCACTGTTATCGCCAAGGTGTTTCTGCCGATTCAAAACGGACCTGCTGTGCTGATTGAGTTGTGACCAGGGACAAACGTCGTGCGTCGATGCGCGTGACTGTGGACAAGTGTAGTTACTTGTTCATCATTGATCACCTCTCGGTTGGCCTAAGGCTGGGAGCGGACGATGTGCTAGTCCGATCCCGGGTTCACTGCGCGCGCTGCAGAGAGATTGGTAACGGTGCCTGGCTTCCTCGCCGACCATCTGCTTGCGAGGAAGCAGCAGGCTAATGATCAGTGGCACTGTCTGATCGGTGCGGTTAGCGAAGAACGAGCAATAGGGCCACGCCTTAACTAGCGTTGCGAGCTAATCACGCTTACCGACCGAAGTAAAAATATGACCTGTAATTAGTCGTCCCAGAAAAAATCTCTAGCGCGGCTCGCGTTCCACATCATATAGGCTTCGCATTGCCACGATGTGCCGTTCTGAAAAGCGCCACTCGTTGTTCCGCTTGGTCAAACGGTCGCGATAGAGTGAGCGCAAAAGTATGGTGCGCCCGCTCTTGCGGATGTGACAATCCGCATCAACGTAGGTTTCCGCCACTGCGCTACCTTCTTCGATAGTAATTAAGGGGACGTAGATAAGATGGCGCAGACCCTCCACCGGATCGCGCAGCTTGCGGATCCACTCCGCGTAGCACTGGCGAATTTCTTCGAAGCCGATGTACGTGCCGTTGAACTCCAGACGTGCGTCGTCCCAGAACAATGCGGCAATTTCCTCAGCCGTATCCCTGTCCACGGCAAAACAATACTTGGCAAGATGGTTCTGTATCTGTTCGCGATCGGTCTGCGACATAGAAAAGCCTCCGGTAGATATTTGACATGGGTGCGCGAACTCGCGAACCATCAATACTTGTAGTAGCCGCGGAGCTTTATGGCTGTACCCCCGTCGATTTATGTACGCGCCACAATATTCGCTTGATGACTTTAAAATACAGCCATGGTCACAGGACTCGCGTCGCAAATCCCAGAAAGAACTGCGTTCCACTGTCAGTGAAAATGGATGGCCCCAAATTGCTGATGCTATCGAGTACGCGGTTTGCGTTTCGTTCGAATCTTTCCGAAAGCGTCGGATAGCACTCGACTGAATACGGCGCATGCCCTCAACGATGCAGACCGCCGTCGATCAAGAACTCACTGCCGGTGCAGTAGGCGCTCTCGTCGCTCGCCAGGAACAGCACCAGTCGGGCGACTTCCATCGCCTCGGCGGCGCGGCCGAGCGGCACCATTCGAAAGACCTTGTCGAGTTTACCGGCGACCGCCGCCGGTGTCTGATGCATCATCTCGGTATCGATGAAGCCCGGGTGTACCGAGTTCACGCGCACGCCAAAGCGGCCGAGTTCCTGCGCAGCCGACTTGGTCATGCCCCGCACCGCCCATTTGCTTGCGCCGTACGCGAAAGCGCCGGCGATGCCTTCCATGCCGGCCAGCGAGGAGATGTTCACGATCGCGCCGCGCTTCGCCTCGCACATGGCTGGTGCCACCGCGCGCATTCCCAGAAACACGCCTTTCTGGTTGACGTCGATGACGCGATTGTAATCTTCCAGGGTGCATTCCAGCAGGCGGCCACTCTTGAAGATGCCAGCGTTGTTGACCAGCACGTCGAGGTGGCCGCGGGCTTTCAAGACCGCATCGACGATTTCCTTCCAGCGTGTCTCGCTGCTCACATCGTGATGCATGAAGGTCGCGCCGATTTCGGTCGCGACTGCCCGGCCTTCAGCGTCCAGCACATCGGTGATAAAAACTTCCGCACCTTCGGCGCGAAACAGTCGCGCCTCGTCGGCGCCCTGACCACGCGCGCCACCGGTGATGAGCGCCACTTTGCCGGACAGTCTAGCCATGTCAGTCACTCCAGAAGTTCATGGACCGCGAGTTTGGGATGGCTCCAGTATGCAGCGCCGCTGTTGGCGACGGCAGCGCCCGGCGCACTACCGACTAGCGTGCCGGCGATTTCGCGGTGAATGCGCTGCGCTGGCGCGTCAGCACCAAGCGGCTGATCCGCCAGCGGCCGTTCACCAACCGATATTCTTCTTCGTAATGGCCATACCCATGGTAGACCTCGTCCGCAAACTCGAGGCGATCGTACAGCGACCAGAAACCGGTGGCCGACTCAACGCCGGTAATTGCGACCTGTGGATCGTGACCGTGATGCACCGAGATCACCTCGGCGAGCAACGGACTCAGGAATTCCACCGCCGCTGATCCGCCGACGAATATCCATGCGCGCGGCGGTGGCTTGATGTCCGTACGCCCGTGGTTATCGATCAAATCGATCGCATGCCGGCTGTAGTCAATGACCGCATCCGGCGTAAAGAGCGCTGCGAGCTCAGTCCATTCCTTGCTATCGAGGCGCTGGAAGTACTGAGCCTTGAGTTGCTTGATTTCTTCGATTGCTAAGAGCTTCGTCACAGGATCCATGGGAACTCCTCAAGTGGTTGGGCCACATCATGGCGGCAGTCGGCTGACCGTGTCCGCACTACAGGAACCGCGCGAACCAATCGCAGGCGAGGCGCGAAGACTCCTCGAGCCACTTGCCGGCGTAGATCTCGTAGTGCGTGATCGGGCACACGACGAACTTCTTCGACTCGCGGGCGCGCTCGTAGCGCTTTTCGTACCCCTCATTAGGACACGTGTCGTCGTCGTGTGCGCCGATCAGGAGAAGCGGGCGCAGCGATATGCGATCGACCACGTCTATCGGCTTGTATGCGAGTGTCTTCTCGATCGCCTCGAGCGAGATATCGCATTTCATGGCGCGATTCTCAATCGGGAACGGCTCGACGAAGGCCTTGGTCTGGGCCGCGTTCAGGATGGTTATCGGATCGAGCGTCCCGTCCTTGCCTTCGCGTACGCGCCGCTGGCGATCGGCCGCGAG
>JANOVQ010000501.1:0-11157 GCA_031417495.1 Pseudomonadota bacterium
GTGAAATGCTCGATCAGCCAGCCGCCCAGCAACGGTCCGCAGGTCAAACCAAAGTACACCGCTGAGACCAGCATGCCGATTGCCTGACCGCGTTGCTCGGGCGGATAGACGGAGGTCAGAATCGCGAGCTGAGTCGCGTAGATCATGGCGGCGCTCGTGCCTTGCAGAACGCGGCACAGCAGCAACATTTCGGCACTCTGCGAGCTCGCAGCAAGTACCGAGGACACCAGCAACGCCAAGGTCCCGAGCGTGAAAATCAGCTTACGCCCAAGCAGATCCGCAAGCCGTCCAAACGCCAGCACGCAGGCGGCGCTGGTGGTCAGAAACGTGAGTTGCACCCAGCTCAACTGGATCGCGTCCATGCGCAAGGCACGCGCCACCGAGGGCAGTGCAACAGTAATCGACGACAACAACAGCGGCAGCGCAAACGAACTGACGACTAAGGTGAGCAGCGCAATGCGCTGCGCGCGAACGGCCTCGGGCGTGCTCAAATTAGTGCGGGTTCCATTCCCGTTCGCGTAATTCAATCCGCCGAATCTTGCCGCTTACGGTCTTCGGCAAGGCAGCGACAAACTCGATCTTGCGGGGATACTTATACGGCGCCGTGACTGCCTTCACGTGCTCTTGCAGGGCTTGCACAAGGGCCGCATCGCCCAGTACACCTGGTTTGAGGACCACAAAAGCTTTGACGACCTCGCCGCGCATATCATCGGGGCTGGAGACCACCGCAGATTCGGCCACCGCCGGATGTTCGAGTAGCGCACTTTCCACTTCGAAGGGCCCGATGCGATAGCCAGCCGAATTGATCACATCGTCGGCACGACCGACAAACCAGAAGTAACCGTCGGCATCGACATAGGCGCGATCGCCGGTCAAATACCAGCCGTGGCGGAACGATTTGCGGGTCCGTTCCTCGTCGCCGCGATATTCCTTGAATAAACCTGGCGGCCAGTGGGGCTCGACGCGTACTGCCACATCACCTTCGCGCCCGGCGGGCAGCGGCGCGCCAGCCTCATCAATTACCGCGAGATCAATCCCGGGCGAAGGCTTTCCCATCGAACCGAAGCGCGGCGTGAGGCACGGGAAGCTCGCACACAGCAGTACTGACTCGGTCTGACCGTAGCCATCGCGAATCGTAAGACCCGTGGTGGCTTGCCAGGTTTCGATCACTTCCGGATTGAGGGGTTCGCCAGCGCCGACCACATGCCGCAGATGGGGGAACGCGTACGCCCGCAAATCCTGCAGCACTAGCATGCGATAGATCGTGGGCGCACCGCAGAAAGTCGTGATGGGGTAGCGCGCCAGGATGTCTAACGTGCGCTTCGGATCGAAGGTTTCGCTGTGGTGGATGAACAACGTGGCACCGCAATTCCACGGCGCGAAATAGCTGCTCCAGGCGGCCTTCGCCCACCCCGTATCGCTTAAGTTCCAGTGCAAATCGGCGGGCGAGAGATCGAGCCAGTATTCGCCCGTGATGCGATGGGCGAGGCCATAGCCCTGGGTCTGGATCGCCATTTTGGGGTAACCGGTGGTGCCCGAGGTGAAGTAGCACAGGGCATCGTCATCAGGCGCGGTTTCCGCCGCCGCAAAACTCGGGGCAGCGCCGGCAACTGCAGTTTCATAATCCACCCAACCCGGCGGCGCACCATCTACACACAATCGAAGTTTCAAGCACGCGGAAACCTCTGCAATCGTCGCAAATTTTGCGACCTGCTTCTGTTCGGTGATAAACGCCGTGGCCTGCGCCGCCTCGATGCGATAGGCCATATCTTTCGGCGCGAGTTGGCCGGTGCCCGGCGACACGATGACGCCCATGCGCAGGCAGGCGGTCACCACTTCCCACCAGGCGACCAGCCGCGGCAGCATCACGATGAGGGTATCGCCGCGTTTGATTCCCGCGCTCGCCAGCACATTACACAGCTGGCGTGAACGCGCGCTCATTTCGCGATAGGTGATCCGACGTTCGTGGCCCTCATCATCGATCCACCACAGCGCGAGCTTGTGCGGATCCTGTTCGCCCCAGCGGTCGATCACATCACGGGCAAAGTTAAATCGGGCGGGCGGCTGCCAGCGGAAACTCGCGCGCTCCGCGGCGTAATCGGTCATGTTCATGGGATATTCCTTAAAACCAGGCATCCGCCATCGTGAGGCAGGTATCATCGCCGGTCGCGAGTAGCGCCAGTCGCTCCGGCACTTTAGCCAGTTCGTAACGATAGAAGTACTGACAGGCCTGGAGCTTGCCGTGATAGAAAGCGGCGTCCGCCGGCCCCGCCGCAGGCAGTGCGGCCGCCGCGACTACGGCCTGCCGCAGCCACAGCCATGCGATCACTACATGCCCGAAAGTATCCAGGTACACACCTGCATTCGCCAGTGCGCGCGTCCCTTCTCCATGTTCTTTTAAGCCACCAAGCGCGGCCGTCGTACTCAGCAGCTGGGCAAATACCTGAGCGAGCTGAGCGCGGAACTCGGCTAGCGCGGCAGGCGTACTGGCCTCCTCCAACGTGCGCGACACTTCAAGCTGCAACGCGCGCACTGCGCTGCCATCGCGCATGGAAACCTTGCGCCCGAGCAGGTCGAGGCCATGAATGCCGTGGGTGCCCTCGTGGATCGGGTTGAGCCGATTGTCGCGATAGAAACGTTCAACCGGATAATCGCGGGTGTAGCCCGCGCCACCGTGGATTTGAATGGCGTGCTTATTGGCCTCCAGACAAAACTCAGCCGGCCAGGATTTAGCGATAGGCGTGAGCAAATCGAGCAGCAGTCCGACTCGCTCAAGTTCCATTGCCTCGGTACTGGTGCGCTGCAAGTCGAGCAGATGTGAGCAATACAGCACCAGCGCGAGGCCCCCTTCGACCGCGGCTTTCTGGGCGAGCAGCAGGCGCCGGATATCCGCATGCTGGATGATCGGGACCTGCGGACTGGCGGGGTCTTTATGCGCGGGTAGACGACCCTGCGGGCGCTCGCGGGCATACTTCAACGAGTAGAGATAGCCGGTGTAGCCTAAGGCCACGCCCCCGAGGCCCACCCCAATGCGCGCCTCGTTCATCATATGGAACATGTAGTTCAGGCCCTGATTCGGCGCGCCAATCAAAAACCCGACACACTGACCAGAATCGCCAAGATTGAACACTGTATTGACGGTGCCACGATAGCCCATCTTGTGATTGAGCCCCGTGATATACGCATCGTTGCGCGCGCCCAGCGAGCCATCCTCATTGAGCATGAACTTGGGGACCAGAAATAACGAAATCCCTTTAACACCTGGTGGACCGCCGGGAATTTTCGCGAGCACCATGTGGAGAATATTCTCGGACAAATCGTGTTCCGCGGCCGAAGTCCACATCTTGCTGCCGGTGATGAGATAGTGACCTTCCGGCTGGGGCACTGCGCGGGTTCGAATGTCACCTAAGGATGATCCGGCCTGCGACTCGGAGAGGCACATCGTGCCGTAGAAACGTCCGCTGACTAACGGCGCGAGATATTTCTCCTGCTGTTCGGCAGAGCCGAAACTGCTCAGCAGATTCGCGGCGGCGATGGTGATGAAGGGATAAGCGGTGGTGGAAATATTCGCCGCATTGAAATACAGCGCGCAGCATTGGGCGATTGTCCATGGCAGCTGCATGCCACCGACTGCGTTAGCGAACGAAGCCCCCATGAAGCCGGCCTCGACATAGGCATCGAGCGCGTCCTTCACTTGCGGAATCAGATGGACGCGCTGGCCATCGAAAACCGGCTCGTGTTCGTCTGCCTTGGCCGCGTGGGTCGCGAATTTATCGGTGGCGATCGCCTCTGCGGCGTCGAGCGTCGCATCAAAGATCGCGCGGTCCTGCCCCGCATAGCGGGCGCAACGGGTGAGATCCTCAAGCTTCAGTAATTCGTAGAGCAGGAATTCAATGTCGCGGCGATTGACTAGCAGGCTCATGCGGACCTTCAACTTGGGAGATTTGCAGTCATTGCATTGTAACTAGGAATCGCGGCGGCGGGCGCACCGAAAAGTCGGGGGGGCTTATCCGAGCATTGGGCGATCTTCCAAACGCGCATGGATCGCGGGTCTGCGCCGCTGCGCAGCGCCGCCCGGGATGGCGACGCCGTGCGAGCAGAACGCCTATTGCTTACGAAGGACGCGGCTCGATGCTTACGCCAGATACCCGCCATCCACCGTCACGAAACTTCCCGTCGTATAGGACGCGGCCCCCGACACCAAGTAGAGCACCGCGCCAGCCATTTCCGAGGGTTCGGCAGAACGTTTAAGCGGCGTGCGCGCGCGTGCCGGGGCGAGAAAGACTTCGTCATCGTGCAAGGCCTGCGCAAATCTGGTCTTGGTGACGCCGGGAATCAGCGCGTTTACCCGGACATTGAACTCACCGCATTCGTTCGCGAACGCACGCGTCATGTTGAGGATGCCGGCCTTGGTAATCGAGTACACCGCCTGCTTGTCGCCGGGCGTAATCCCATTGGCCGAGGCCACATTCACAATCGCTCCGCCGCCACTTTCGCGCATGCGCTTCGCGGCGTGCACGGACATATAAAAATACCCCCGCAGATTCACTTCGAGCGTCTTCTCGAACGCGGAGACCGGCGTATCCAGCACATGTCCGTAGTAGGGATTCGCGACGCCGTTATTCACCAGAATGTCGATCCGGCCATGGCGCTCATCGACATGTCTGAACACCTGTTCGATCTGCGCCATCTCGCCGAGATGACAGGTATAAGCCTCGGCCTTGCCGCCCTCGGCGATAATCGAATCCACCACCGCCTGGCAGCCTTCCACTTTGCGGCTGGTGACGATGACGTGCGCGCCGTACTCGGCGAGGATCCGCGCAATCGCTTCGCCAATCCCACGACTGCCACCGGCGACCAGCGCGATCTTGCCATCGAGATCAAAATGATTACGTGCCATCGTTATCCCTCAATCGATCCGCCCACCGCGTTCGATGATGCGGCGCGCGACGGCGAGTTTGTGGACTTCGTCCGGGCCGTCATAAATCCGCGAGCCGCGATCTTCGCGGTAGAAGAACGAGAGTGGGGTGTAATCCGTGATCCCCAGCGCGCCGTGCACCTGCATCGCGCGATCGACGACTTTCATCAAAACCTCCGCCACGTGATATTTGATCATGCTGATGTCGTTGCGCGCTTCCTTGGTCCCAACCTGTTCGATCCGCCAGGCGGTGAAGAGGGTCATTAAGCGGGCAGCGCGGATCTCGGCGGCGCACTCCGCGATCCAGGTTTTGATGATGTCGCTGTCGGCCAGGCGACGATCCCCTTCGCCGATCACGCGGGTCGCGGCGCGTTGGGTCATGAGTTCGAGCGAGCGCGCGCAAATTCCCAGCCAGCGCATGCAATGGTGGATGCGCCCGGGTCCGAGGCGCGCCTGCGCCATGCGAAAGCCCTCGCCTTCGCGACCGAGCAGATTGGCATACGGCACCCGACAGTTCGTGAAGCTGACTTCGCAATGCCCGTACGGTCCACCGTTGGCATGGCCCATGATCGGTGTCGCTTTCTCGATTGAATAACCAGGCGTGTTCGACGGCACCAGGATGATGCTTTGACGCCCATGGGCGCCCGCCTGCGGGTCTGTACACACCATCACCAGATTGATCACCGCGCCTTGCGCACCGGTGATAAACCATTTTTTGCCGTTCAATACCCATTCGTCGCCCTCGCGCACCGCCTGCGTTGCGAGAAAGATGGGATTCGCCCCGGAATTATCGCGCTCGGTCATCACAAACGCGCTACGTTCGCCGCCGACGATGCGCGGCAGCCATTCGGCTTTCTGCTGCGGACTGCCGAACAAATGCAGAGTTTCAATGTTGCCAGCGTCCGGGGCATTACAGCCGAAGCTGTAATGTCCGAGGGGACTGCGCCCGAGCACCTCGGAAACCAACCCGTGGTCTACGAGATTGAGACCCATGCCACCGTATTCCGGCGGATGATTAGGCGCCCACAAGCCAGCCGCTTTGATTTTCTTGCGCACGCCCTGTAGTGCCTCGTACACCGCATCGAAGCCCTCGGTTAAAAAGGTCGGCTCGATCGCGATGACGTCCTGGTCAATGATTTCGCGCATGCGGCGCGTGATGTCCAGAATGCGGGCATTCGGCTGAAAATCCATGGCGACCTCCACGTGCAATGATGGCCCCAGCTTAGGAACAGTCTCATAATTAGTCCAATCAATCTTGTTTATGCCCAACCATAAAGGTGAGTGATGCAGATCGGAAAGCGGGTGGACCTTAATCTGTTCCGAATCTTCGATGCGGTCTATCAGGAAGGGAGCCTTACTCGCGCCGGAGAGGTGTTGCATCTCACCCAGCCGGCAGTGAGCAATGCACTGGCTCGCCTGCGTGTGCTCTATAAAGATCCGCTGTTTGTCCGCACGGCGGCCGGCATGGTGCCAACGCCAACCGCCGAAACCATTGCGAATAACATCCGGTCTGCGCTGCAGCTCCTCAACGGTTCGCTGGATTCCGCCGCCGCCTTCGATCCGCAGACCGCACGGCGGCGCTTTCGAATCGGCGCCGGCGACATGACCGCCGCAATGCTGATCCCTCGCCTTATCCAGCATACCCGCGCGTTGAATCTCCCCCTGGAGATTGAAGTTTCTCAATTGCGCCGCGAGACCGTGGTGCACGAGCTGGCATCCGGTCAAATCGATTTTGCGCTCGATGCGATTCCGCTCGCCGATCCACAGGTCATTACTATGAAAGTACTGACCGACGAGTATGTCTGCGCGGTGCGCCCCGGGCACCCAAAAGTCAGCAACCGACTGTCGCTTGCGCAATATCTTGCCCTCGAGCATGTGCACGCCTCCAGCCGCCGGCAAGGCGTGGGGCAGATCGATCTCGCGCTCAAGCGGCTTGGTAAACAACGCCGTATCGTCCTGCGGACACCCTTTCATCTTGGCTTGCCGCACATCGTGGCGGTGTCCGATCTCGCGGCAAGCATTCCGCGCGCGCTGGCCCGTATTCACCACTTGCAGGCGCTCAAATTGCCCTTCGCCACGCCGCCCGCGGAGACTTTCGCGGCCTGGCATAAGAGCGCGCATGTCGATAGTGCGAATGTGTGGTTTCGCGAAGTGCTGCAGCGCCTCGCGGCGACCTGACTGGACCTTCCCCGAGGCCATCATCACCAAACGATATGCAAGGCTATTCCGACAATTAATTGGACTTATTCCACTGCCGAGGCCTAGGATTCCCTCCACGGTGGGCCGTGCGCAGCAGCCTCCCAACCTTCAGCCCGCGAGGAGAATTTCGATGGATTTCGATTACAGCACCAAAACCAAAGCTCTGGTCACAGCAGTGGCGAGCTTCATGGAGCAACACGTTTATCCTAACGAGGAGAAGATGTTGCAAGAGATTGCCGACGGCGATCGTTGGCAACCCATTCCCACCATGGAAAAATTGAAGGAAAAGGCCAAGGCACAGGGACTGTGGAACCTGTTTCTCCCCGAGAGCGAGCGCGGCGCCGGCTTATCCAATCTTGAATACGCGCCGATCTGTGAGGAAATGGGCCGTTCATTCTTCGCGCCCGAAATCTTCAATTGTTCGGCACCGGACACCGGCAACATGGAGGTCTTTGAACGCTACGGCACACCGGAACAAAAGGAGCACTACCTGGAGCCATTGCTCGCGGGCGAAATCCGTTCCGCCTTCGCGATGACAGAAATTGAAGTCGCCTCATCGGACGCGACCAATGTCGAGACGCGAATCGTGCGCGACGGCAACGACTATGTGATCAATGGTCGCAAGTGGTACACCTCCGGCGCGCTCGATCCACGCTGCAAAATCATGATCGTGATGGGCAAGTCCGATCCCGATAATGCGAATCGACACCGCCAGCAGTCGATGATTCTGGTTCCGCTGCCGTATCCAGGGGTGAGCGTTAAGCGCATGCATCCAGTGTTCGGTTTTGATGATGCGCCCCATGGGCATCCGGAAGTCGTGTTTAAAAACGTGCGCGTGCCGGCCAGCAATATGTTGCTCGGCGAAGGTCGTGGTTTCGAAATCGCGCAAGGTCGCCTGGGGCCCGGTCGCATCCATCATTGCATGCGCTTAATTGGCTCCTCCGAGCGTGCCCTTGAGCGCATGTGCCGCCGCACCCGCTCGCGCAAAGCCTTCGGCAAGCTGGTCTCCGAACAATCCGTGACCCAGGAACGCATTGCCAACGCCCGCATGATGATCGATCAAGGCCGCCTGCTGACCTTAAAGGCTGCGCACATGATGGATACCGTTGGCAACAAGGCAGCGCTCAAGGAGATCGGGATGATCAAGGTTGCCGTGCCGAATATGGCCTGCCAAGTCATCGACTGGGCGATCCAGTCCTTCGGCGCAGCCGGCGTGTCTGCCGAATACGGACTGGCCTACGCTTACTCCAACGCACGGCTCATCCGCATTGCAGATGGTCCGGACGAAGTGCATCGTAATCAGATCGCAAAACTGGAACTCAGAGCTTATGGCGATGAGCTCTCCAAGCGGGGTGGTAACGCCTATGTGGCGCCGCCGGATGAGACCGAAGGAACGAATTGGAAGCCGCGGTTTATTTCGTAAGGCGAAGAATCAAGGAATTGCCAGGGAGACACGGAGGATTCAAACAATTATTCCATCTTCCTCCGTGCCTCCATGGTCGCCTTAATACGGCGCCAAATTCAGCGCAAATATTTGCCACGGAAAACACGGCGGAAGATTAAGGGCCATTTCTTTCAGTCGCCGCCGAAACCCGTCATCCCGGAAAGCGCGTGGCGCTTATCCGGGATCCAGCGTGAACCTCAACCGTCCAGGGATCCTGGGTGTTCGCCCGGGATGACGATATTCATGGACATGACGTATTAAATTGGTGTTCTTCGTGGTCGCTTTACGCGGCGCGAAAATCGCCAACGCCCAGATAGTCTTCTAGCGATCAACCAGCACCAAGCCCGCTAACCCCTCGGTCACTTCATTGATCGGCAAGCGCGCACCAACGCGCCAAGCCTGTAGCGCGGTTCGCTTGCTCGCACCGGGGGCGAGCACCAGCACCTGCTGAGTCGCGCGTAATGCGCGCGCACCGAGGCTCACCCGCGGGTTCGGCGGTTTCGGCGCGTGGTGTACGGCGACCGCCCAAGCCGCGGGATCTCGTGCGTCGGCCGGGAACAAACTCGCGGTGTGACCATCCTCGCCCATGCCGAGAATAACGAGATCAAAGGGCACCCGCGCGGCGACCAAGCGTCCGTACTGCGCAGCCGCCTCGTCCGCGCCCAACTCGACTGGTATCTCGAAAATCTGCGTCGCCGGCAGCGCCACGTGATCGAGCAGACATTCACGCGCCAGCCGGCTGTTGCGTTCAATGTTATCCGCGGCAACACACCGCTCATCACTGAAATAAATTTCCCACCGTGACCAGTCGGTGTCGGCCTGACGCAACATGGTGTAGGTCTCGCGTGGCGTACGACCGCCAGCCAGGACGATTCGAAACCGCCGCGCGCGTTCGATCGCGCGCTCAGAGGCCGCCAGAACATAGGTCGCAGCGGCTGCATGCAGGGCAGTGAGGTCAGTGCAGATTTGCCAGCGCAAAGTCATCGTATTTAATCAGTAAAAGAGATTTGCCACGGAGAACACAGATTGAGTACGTCGTGTCGATAAGTTACGTCATCCCGGGCGAAGACCCGGGATCCAAGGGCGTTTGATGTTCACGATGGATCCCGGATAAGCGCTATGCGCTTTCCGGGATGACGGGTTTTGGCGGGCACTGAAGGAGTTTTTCTATCTTCCTCCGTGTTCTCTGTGTTCTCCGTGGCTGCATTATCTAACGCCGGCTATTCTTCCAGCGACTGTGGATCCAAAGTATGCCGCCAACGATGCTCCTCACGATCGAAGATGCGTCGTGATTCACGCGGGCCCCAGGTGCCTGCCGCATAGCTCGGGATGTAATCGGTTTCGCTCGCCCATACCGCGAGTACGGGGTCGACCACCCGCCACGCATATTCCACTTCGTCGTAGCGCAGAAACAGCGAGCGATCTCCTCGGATGACGTCCAACAGCAGATCTTCGTAGGCATCGGTCTTCTCGTGCTGGCTTTCGCGAAAGTGCGCATCGAGTGAAAGCTGCCGTGTGCGCATTTCGAGGCCCGGCTCCTTGGCCGTCAACTCCACGCGCAGCGATTCCTCGGGCTGGATGCCGAGAATCACCCAGTTCGAATGCAGGCGATCGACATGCGTGCCGCGAAAAAACTGCAGCGGCGGATGCTTGAAGCAGATCGAAACCATCGAGCGCGCTTCCGCCATGCGCTTACCGGTACGCAAATAAAAAGGAACGCCTCGCCACCGCCAATTATCGATATAGACTTTGAGCGCGGCATAGGTTTCGGTCACGCTGCGCGGGTCGACCTTCACCTCCTCGCGGTAACCGACGACTCTCGCGTCGTCGAGTTCGCCTGCCGCATATTGCGCGCGAAACGCCTGGGAGTGCACTGCGCCGCGAGTAATCGGCCGCACGGATTTGAGGACTTTAACCTTTTCATCGCGCAGCGACTCCGCTTCCATCGCCGCCGGCGGTTCCATCGCAACCAACGTCAGCATCTGCAACAGATGGCTTTGGATCATGTCGCGTAACGCGCCCGCGCTGTCGTAGAACCCCCCGCGCGAGCCCACCCCCAGAGTTTCGGCGTGGGTTATTTGCACATGATCGATGTAATTGCGATTCCACAGCGGCTCTAACATGAGATTCGCAAAGCGAAATACCAGCACGTTCTGCACCGTGGCCTTACCCAGGTAGTGATCGATTCGATAGATCTGGGACTCAGTCACGTGGCGGCTGATTTTGCGCTGTAAATCCTGTGCGCTCACGAGGTCGTAACCGAACGGCTTCTCGACCACGATGCGGCGCCAACCACGCTCTTCGGCGAGCAGGCCGAGTTCACTCAAATGCTCGGTGACCAGCCCAAACTCCGCCGGGCCGACCGACATATAGAACGCCGCGTTAGGCGTCGCCGCTTCTGCCAGTTGGGTTTCGAGTTGGGGATACATCGCGGGATCGTGCAGATCGCCGCGAAAATATCGGAGCCGCGCCGCAAAGCGTTCGAACACTTGCGTGTCGAGTCCGCCGCGCGCCTTGGCACTCACCCACGCGCTGACAGTCTCCCGCCACTGCGTCTGACTATACTCGGAGCGACCGCAACACAGCACCTGCACCC
>JANOVQ010000502.1:0-6082 GCA_031417495.1 Pseudomonadota bacterium
GGTTTCACCGAGGACTACTTCATGGCAGAGGCGTTCAACTACGCCCGCTGGTGCCACCAGGTCGATGGCCCGGATCAGGTGCACCTGCTGCCGCTCGGTAAAGAGATCATCGCGCACCACTCCGCTTGATGGTCGTCGTGTGTTGCGCTAGCCGGTCAATTGCCTCCCGTATAACGCGCGCTCGATGAGCAACGTATCCAGGTATTCAATATCCGCGACGATGCGCCCGTCGCGGAGGGTGAAGACATGGCAGTAAGTGTTGTTGTATGGCTCGAAAAGCCCCTGGATGGTGCCTTGCGCGCGCACGACGACCTTGTCGTCCTCGGCAATCAATTCGAGGATTTCCACGTGCACGCCGGCTTCCGGCTTGATCTGCTTAAACACATTGCCAATTAGACCGTTCTCGAAACCGTCAATGCCGTGGAAGGTCTGGGAGACCGGCGTGTCGCCGATGATCGTCCACGCCACTTTCGGATCGAGTAACGCGCGGACGCGCGGCATATCGCCGCTGGACAGTGCTGCGAAAAAATCGCGGATGACTTGCTTGTTGTTGCTCGCGGACATGTTTCGGCTCCTAGTGAAGATCAACTGGCACGGCGGCGCCTGCGCGCACTGTCCCAGTCTAAGTCGCCATCGCGGAAAATGTCCTGTCGGCGGGGCGCGCTGTTTGAAGCGGCGACGCTATTGGAAAAATGGCAGCAACGGACTTAGTGACCTATTCGTTTTGGCAACAGCGTTGACCTAAACGTCGTCGCTCATTATTTGGAGCGTGGTAACTCGATGACTTGAATAGGGATTTATGGTGGCCAGGGGCGGAATCGAACTGCCGGCACGCGGATTTTCAAGGCGAATAAAATTAGTAACTTACTGCTTATCCTGGCTTTGGGAAAATTAGGATAAATCAGCTACAAACACGTTGATTCTATAGGTTGGCGCAGGTTCGCGTGAATTGCAGAATTTTGGCACTGTACCGCTACTGTACCTGCGAAAATTGCAGCTTCTTCGTCATGAACTCTCATTGGGCGCTGGACGGCCTGATCGCATAGAGGGATCGCCAAGGCAGCGAACGACTCCTGTTGCCTGCCAGACAATTATCGAATTTCGTATATTGTTCTAATATACAGACATGATCGATTTCGATGCCGTCGTTGGCTTTGACTGGGATGCTGCAAATCTTGGCAAGAATAGTAAGCATGGTGTCGATAATCGCGAAGCGGAAGAAGTCTTTTTTAATCAACCATTGTTAGTGACGCCCGACGATATTCCTTCGGGTGATGAGATCCGATGGCGCGCACTTGGCCGAACCGACGCAGGCCGAACGCTCACCGTCATCTTCACGTTACGTAAATCCGGGACCTTGCTTCGTGTTATTTCTGCACGCGACATGCATCGTAAAGAGGAAGCGCTGTATGACCAAGAAACTTAAGGTGCCACCGCGGTTCGCGAATGAATCAGCGGAACGCGAATTCTGGGCGACGCATGATACGACGCCTTATTTTGACTCCGGGAAAACGGTGTCCGTCGCCCTCCCCAATTTGCGGCCGTCAACACAGACCATTTCGCTTCGTCTACCCAAACATCTGCTTGATCGAATCAAGGCACAGGCGAATGCGAAAGATGTCGCCTATCAATCGCTGATTAAAATTTGGTTGAGTCGGATGACGGCGGACGAGAAGTAACGGTGTAGTTTTCTGCCGGTTGCCACCGACGCCAAATTAAGCCGATGCGCAGGTTGGCGGCGGTACGGGATATGGATCCAGTGCTGCAGGATTCCTGCTTTCGCGACCGCAGATTGCGGCGGCGTAGAGGCTGAAGCGTGGTGCCGGCGCGGGCTGCACCACGCCGTCGAACTCGACAAAGGTGTTGCGCGCCTTGAGGTGCGGATGTTCAGGTGCTTCACCCAGCGACAGCACCGGCTCTAAGCACACTTCCTTACCTTCCATGATCGCGCACCACTCATCGCGCGTGCGCGCCGAGGTCGGCCAGTAGCGCTGGCGGCGAACGGCCCGGGGCCGATGCCGCCGAGTTCGATAATCTTGATCCCCGCAAGTGGTCCATGTCGATTTCCCTTATTCTGGATGTGTGCTTTCAATCGCCGAAGGCGATGTGCTCGCGCATCTGGCGCAAAGTCGCGACCGTCTCATCGACCAGTCGGCGCAGCACTTCACCGGCCGAGCAGTTCGCAGAGCGAGGTTTTGAGTTTCGTCATGGAAAATTCCAACGACTGGGTGACGAGGCCAAAATTGGATAACGATCAGACTAAAGCAGGTCAGATTTCGCGACACCAGGATTCGCGATCTGCGAATCTAAATAGCGGAGCGGAAATACCGGCCACCGTGCTGGGCGCCACAGGAAGAGGAGACTGGCCTACGCTACCACTGCGCAATTCATCCCTGAATTGCTCCGTTACCGCCCGCGCTGCGCTGCCTGCCATCCATGGCTCGCTTGCGCAGGAGGCACGCTGCGGCCAGTCTCCTCTTCCTGCGGCTTTTGGCGTGGCCGGTATTTCCGCTCCGCTATTTAGGCTCAAGCGTTTCCACCCAGCAGCGCGCTTAGTAGCCCGGCGTCCTCGGCGCGCGCCAAATTTTCGATACACGCTTCGATGTCCTGCATCCGCGTTGGTCCTGCCACCTTGGCGACGGCCACGCGAAAGCGTGCGCGGACTTCCGCGGGTGTGGCATTGACCACGTCGTCCAGGCGTACGCGCTGCATTGCGCCACTGCTATCGCGAACTTCCACTTCGCCGCCCTGGCGGGCCGGATAGGCGCGGGTCATCTCGTCATCGATCTGCAGAGCCGTCAGCTTGAGCAAACGGTGTAGCCGCGGGTCGTTCAGCAGTTCGAAATTCTTTTCCGACACCCCGCACTCGATCAGCGCAGCCGCGACGTTGTACTGAATACTCATCTTGGCCTGCAGGATGTGCGTGAACGGCCCGCGATAGTCACAACCTGGATACAGCATGCCGGCGCGCGGCACCCGCACGGTGATCGCAGCGATGCGCTCGAGCGCGAATTGAAGGTCACCGGCGATGCGTAGCGCGGCCTGGCTCGCGGTCTGCGCGAAATTGCAGGCCGGCACAGGCTTGTGATAGACCGCAAGAATTTCCGGGGTGCCTTTAAACAGCGCGACGCTCGCCGCCGCTCCACGTTTGCCCAAGGCCGCGAACAAACCCGCTTCGCCATCGAGTGCGCTCGGCGATGCAAATGCCCCGCCTGCGGCAAGTCGTGCCGCAGTGACGCCGTTGCGCGCCGCGAAGCCGGCATGGAAGAACATCTCGCTGCCGCCGGTATGCGCCCATTGATTGAAGCCGACCGTGGTATTGGCGCCGAGCGCGATGGCACTAGTTGCCTGTTCCCTGGTGAGGCCGAACAGACGCGCGCCGGCTGCCGCGGCGGCGATCGGTCCGGTGATGCCGGTGGGACGGTGGATTCTCGCCAGCTCCGCATCCATCACGGCCCGCCCGATCTGCGCGCCCGCTTCATAGCCGGCGGCGACGGCAGCGATGAAATCGCGACCGCTGACGCGGCGAGTTTGCGCCAGTGCCAGCAGCGCAGGCAGCACGACGATACCGAGATGACTGATGCTGCCGGAATGCATGTCTTCGCGAACCAGACCATGCGCCATCACGGCGTTGGCAAACGCCGCGTCAGCACAGCTCACGCGGTGCGCCTGGCCGATGATGGTCGCGCCGCCGGCTGTGTGATCGAGGCGCTCAGCGAGTTGGACTGCCTGACGACTCCATGGCAGGTCGCGTGCCTCGCACGCACCACCGATGAGATCGAACAGGCACAGCTTTACCTTGTCGATGACAGTGGCCGGCAGCTGGTCTGCAGTCACGGCAATGACCGACTGGGCCATGCGTTCGGCGAGCGGGGGATTAATTGGGGACAGTTTACTCATAGCGAATTTGCAATCGGTAAACTGCTTCCTACTATCAAATTCGCTATGAGTAAACTGTCCCCAATTAATCGCTAAAGTCGTAGGTCACCTGCATGTCGCGAGTTCTCCGTGGTGCTTATTCACGCGCCGAAATCTGACGTGCCTGTGCGCTGTAACGGGAGTGCCACGGCTGCCCGTCAAGATCCCCTAGCGCCGGGCAAGATATCGCGCGAGAGCCGCCCTCGTTGAGCCATCATGGTGATCGCCCACTTCGCCTGCGGCAATCTCATCCAGCAGCGTTTGTGCGAGTTCCTTGCCCAGTTCCACTCCCCATTGATCGAAGGAGTTGATCTCCCACACCACCCCTTGCACAAAGGTCTTATGCTCGTAGAGGGCGAGCAGGGCGCCAAGTGTGTGCGGCGTTAGTCGATCGAACAGTAACAGATTGCTGGGTTGATTCCCGGGACTCGCGCGATGCAGTGGAAGGTCGATGTCATCGTCTTCAAAGGCCTGTCCTTCCAAACTGGTGGCAGTTCGACCGGTCATCAAGGCCTCGGCTTGCGCCAGACAATTCGCGACTAACATGTCGTGATGTCCTGGCGGCGAGTGTGGATTGTGCAGCGGCAGAATAAAGTCTACCGGCACCAGACGCGTGCCCTGGTGAAGCAACTGAAAGAACGCATGTTGCACGTTAGTGCCGAGACCACCCCACAGAATCGGCGCCGTGTGGCTGGCGACAGCCTCGTTGTTGAGTGTCACCCGTTTGCCATTACTTTCCATTTCCAATTGCTGCAGATAAGCCGGCAGGTGCTGCAGGCGTTCCTCATAGGGCACCACGGCGAAAGATTCGGCGCCCAGAAAATTGGTGTTCCAAATCCCGATCATGGCGAGCAGGACGGGCAGGTTGTCGGCCCACTCCGCAGTGTGGAAGTGATGATCCATCTCTTCAGCGCCCGCGAGCAAATGCTCGAAATGCGTCATCCCTACCGCGAGAGCAATCGGTAACCCGATCGCCGACCACAACGAGAAGCGCCCGCCGACCCAATCCCACATCGGGAGTACCTGGTCCGCGGCAACCCCGAAGGCCGTCGCTCGCTCAGGGCGCGCGGTGATCGCAATGAAATGTGGCGCGAGACTCGCGGAGGGACAAGCCTTGCGTAGCCACTGCTCGGCCGTGCGTGCATTCAACATGGTCTCGGGGGTGGTGAACGATTTGGAGGCGATGATGAACAGGGTCTGCGCGGGCACCAGGTGGGCGAGATGCTGGGCGATGTCGCCGCCATCGACATTGGACACGAAGTGAAGGTTGACCTGACCTTGGTGATCCTCGCGCAGCGCCGTGCACGCGAGCAGCGGCCCCAGATGCGATCCGCCAATGCCAAGGTTAACGACATTGGTGATGCGCTGGCCGTCAAATCCAAGCCAGCTTCCCTCCTGCACCGCCTCGACGATTTGCCGCATGCGGGCTTTGACGGCCTCGACCTGGAGGCTGATGTTCTCACCGCCGAGGGTCAGGCTGTGATCGCGGCGTGCGCGGAGCGCAATATGGAGTACGGCACGTTGCTCGGTGCGGTTGATCGGCTCACCGGCGAACATGGCGGTGAGCCGTTGGCGCAGGCCGTGCGCCTCGGCTAATTCAAGCAGGATTTTGAGGGTGGCCTCGTCAAGCCGATTCTTGCTGTAGTCGAAGACAAGTCCGGCGGCTTCACGGGTGAACTTGAGTTGACGAGTCGCATCGTTCGCGAAGAGGTCGGTGGTGCGCTGGGTGCGCCATGCCGCTGCATGGGACGTCAGTTCGGCGCGGAGTCGGTCGTGCGTACCTGTCATAGGGTGCCTGCCTCGTGTCGGGTCTGGATGAAATTGCGCAAGTCTTCGGCCCTGGCGGCCGCTATGTTTTAGCAACAGCGCGCTAACTATATCACCGTGATATTCTCCCCATCAGATGAGTACTGAAATCCCGCAACGTCTGGGCAAATATGCGGTGGTCCGCGAGATTAACCGCGGCAGCATGGGCATCGTCTACTTGGGCCACGATCCGTATCTCGACCGCCCGGTCGCGATCAAGGTGGCGCACGCCGAGCAGCTCAACGACGAAGAGTCCGGCGAACGCTACCGCAAAATGTTCTTCAATGAGGCGCACACGGCAGGCCGCCTGACTCACCCGAATGTGATCAGTATTTTCGATGCCGGGGTGGATGGCGAG
>JANOVQ010000503.1:0-8068 GCA_031417495.1 Pseudomonadota bacterium
AATCCATCAGGAGGATGCCCGGAATCAGGAAATCATAAAGATTCCAGCGATCGACATTACCGGGCCATTGCCTAATTTGGCTGACATAAGGCGCCGGCGGCTGATCGAGCAGCCAGCGCGCCACTCGCACACCATTTTCGAGGCGTTCAACCTGCGGCAAAATCCCCGCGTAGGCAGTAGAGCCACCGAGCGTCGTCGGGTGCACAAAGGGCAGGTGCGAGAAGTCCAGCAGATTATCGGCGATCAACAAATACTCAACGGGGTAATGCAAATAACCCGGCACATAACGCCAGGCGACGTCGTTTAACCAAGGCGTGGCGGGGATCAGGTCGGGATCGGCGCCGACCGGATCGCCCATCCAAATCCAAACCCAGTTATCGCGTTCAACGACCGGGAAGCTGCGCACACGAACCTGGGCCGGCACTTGCGGTTGTGCGGGGATCTCAACACACGCCCCGGACGCTGCGTACTTAAGACCGTGGTAGGGGCAACGAATGCAGTCACCCTCGCGCCGTCCGCGCGACAACGGCGCACCACGATGGCAGCAACGATCAAGCAGCGCGTAAAGTTCACCGTGCTCGCTGCGATAAAACACCACCGGCTGCGCCGTGATCGTGCGCGCAAATAATGCGTCGGCCGCGATTTCATGCGACCACGCCGCGACATACCAGCAATTTCGAATAAACATTGCACTCTCCAGCTTGGCTAAAGGTTGCCCGTCAAGCGATTTTACGTCTTGCACGGCGTTTGCAAAGTCTCGGGTAAGCGTCTGATCAAACGCATATAGCAGGCCATCGAGCGTGCGCCGTCGCGACTTCGTCCCTGGGACCAATCTGGCCATCGCCGGCTTTGGCTGCTCGCGAGTTGTCAACTTTCTTTACAAACGAACACGTGCCCTCAGACGAACTTGGCGCAAACCCCTGTTATCCCGCCAGAACTTGCGTCTGGCGTCGAACTTGCTTACTCAATATTGGGGATAGGGACATTCGCGCGCGAGCGGCATATGGACTTGGCCGCAGCCAATCTCGCGAAACCCCTAACTCATAAATCTTTGTTGACGTGAGCGAGGGCTAACCGGCGCGGCCCCATAAAAACCTAAAAAGAAAGCCCTCATGCGACGCGCTAACCCAGCTACCCTGACGCCGTTGGATTTTACGGTCCCCCCTGCCATCACACGTCCGCTCGGCGAGCAGGCCCCAGCGCTCGGCCCAGGCCGTGAACTCCGCCTGTGGTTCAAGAATCCAGCGTTTGCGGCAGCTTGGCCAGCGCATGGATTGCGTCTACCTCAACTCCCTTTCGTGGTCGGCCGCCTCCCCGCCAACGCCGATGACACCGCCAACCGGCATGTCGATTTGCGTTTGCCTGATGCGCCGCCGTTTCAACTTTCCCGGGTGCATTTTTGTATATTGCGTTACGACGACCGCTTGGCCGTGATGGACACCCACAGCCAACTCGGGACTTATGTTAACGGGATGGGAATTGGCCGCAGCCGCGCGCAAACCCATGCCTTCCTCGTGGACGGAATTAATCGACTGACGATTGGCACGAGCGCAACGCGCTTCGTCTTCGAACTGCTGGTGGGGTGAGGTTTGAATTCACCTTAGGTTAAGTCCTACTCCCGTATTAAGATGCCCGCCAATTAACGGGAGACCGATCATCAATCAGCGAATTTATTTTCTGGCCTTGTGCGTTTTGCTCAGCATCGCTACGGGAGCGCGCGCGGATGCGCTTGACCAAGAACTTACCGTCCCAGAGGCACCCGCAGGGGCGGTGGCTACGGGTGCCTGCGCCGATGGCAGCAAAGAAACCCCCCTCCGCCAACAAACTGCGTCCGCTGGCATCATGTACAACCTCGCCGAACATCCCAAATCGATCCGCGCGGTGGCGGCTGAACTCCTCACGGCCGCACTGGATGCCCCACCCTCACCAGCCACGTGCGCGGTGGGCTGTAAACCGGCGAAAACGCCGACAGTGGTTTATCGCGTGGCACCGGTCGCCTTTCTACCAGCGATTAAACAACAGGCACTCTGCGTCACACTCGACAAGGACACGCGGTCCCACCCCCTGCTGTTTTCTCCGGCGGAATTTGCGACCGTCGAAAAATTGAACGCCTGGGTCATGGAGTTTTCACAAGGACGCGGCGAACAGGGCAAACAACTGTATGCACAGTGCGGGGGCGACTGCAGTCCTCGCTACACCTTCCTGATCGCCCAAGGCGCCAAGGGCCTGAAAGTCGATGCGTCGGTCGTGTGTGGACTCGCGCGCGATAGAACCAGTGAGGACTACACAGTGTCTACCGCCGTGCGTAATCGTTGCGATATCGACATGAGTCCCCTGGCTGGCGAACTCGCCAGCCCTTAGCGCCGATCCGCGCGGCGGCGTTCATCCCATGACAAATTTCCTGCGTGATTTTTCGCGGCTCGCTGCGTGGCCCTTGCTGCTCGGGTCTTCATGCTGGATTTTAAGCTTCGGCTTTCGCGCCACAGGCGACCTGCAGCTAGGCAGCTTCGCGATCAAGCCCGAAGTCGTGTACTTCAATCTGTCGTATGCGTGGATCGTGTTGTGGCTGTGGTTGCTGGAACGCCGGCTCCCCTACCGTACCCAATGGCAGCACAACGATGGGCAGATTCCGGCGGACCTCGGCCACACCTTGCTGAACAAAGGATTAGTGCAGTTCACGATTGTGCAACTCATGGGGCTGTCGTTTTTTCAGCAGCGCGGCGCGACTTTTATGTCTTCCCAACCGCTGTTATTGCAAGCCGCCGTCGGTTTGCTCGCGGCCGAGTTCGGTCTGTATTGGGCGCATCGCTGGTCGCATGAGTGGCCGTTGTTGTGGCGCTTCCACGCGGTTCACCACAGTGTGCGGCGCCTGTGGCTGATTAACACCGGACGCTTTCACTTCGTCGATTCTAATTTAAGCGTGCTCGCAAGCTTGCCTTTTCTGCTGGTCACTGGGATTTCCATCGATGCGATTATTTTAGTCAGCGCAATAACCGCCTACATCGGCGTGCTGACCCACTGCAATGTGGCGACCCGCTGCGGAATTCTGAGCTATGTGTTCAATACGCCGAATGTCCATCGCTGGCATCATTCGACCATCGTCGCAGAAGGCAATGCCAACTACGGACAGAATCTGCTGCTGTGGGATCAGTTGTTCGGCACTTTTTTCCTACGGCCGGATCATGCCCTGGGCGAGATTGGAATCAAAGAACGCATGCCAAGCCGCTTCCTGGCTCAGCTTTACGTGCCGTTCGTCTGGAGCCGCTATCAACGCGGCGCTTAAGGTCACGCCGACAAACGATGCAGACGCTGCAGCTTCCATTGAAGAATTCGCCACACGCCCGCCACTGCCCAAGTCACCCAGGCACCACTGGGCTTGAGGTCGACTGCGGCAAGAATCATGTGCACGGCGCTGCGTACATGCCGGCGCTGATAGCGCGCCATCGCACGGCGCCAATAGGCGCTGGCACAGAATTTCCGCGCGTACGGAGGATGCGTGGGCAACGCCAGGTTTGCGCTGTAGTAGGCATAGGCAAGTTCATCGTCGCCAGTTTCCTGCAGCCGCCCCAAAGCCACCCGCAAGCGCGCCCAGAAGCCAAGCGGTTGTCCGGCAAGGTAACGCCGAAGATGCGTTTGAAACAGGCGATAGTGCGCTGCTTCATCTTGTGCGATGTGATGGCAGATCTGGCGCAAGACCGGTTCCTGCGTGCTATCGCGAAGCGCGGAATAAAAGGAGCAGGTACCGGATTCCACCACACAACGCGCCACCAATTCACCGGCGCGCGAACCGCGCACCGACTGGGTGGCGGTCAAGGGCAACTGGTAGCCGGCGCGGAAACACGCCAGGCTGGCGGCGAAATCAAAGCCCGGATCGATGCGCTCCGCCCATTGCGCGAGCGCCGCGCCGTGCTGGGCCTCTTCGACGCCCCACAGCTCGGCCGCGGCCCGGAATTCGGCGTCGTCACTAAACACGTTGTGGAGATAAGTCACATAGTCGGCACTGTTCGCTTCGACCAGCGCCGCCGTCTTGATGGTGGCCAGCAGATCGGCATCCACCTGTGCGGGTGCGAGCGCGGCCCACGGCAGGTCGGCAATTTTCCAATGCGCTTTCATCAATTACGCTCGGCCCGAGTTCGCACCCGCGGAACGCATGCAGTCCGCACGCAGCCGGCGTATAGTTTCGCCAACATCGGACTGGCCTGCACGCGGCTGGACACTCTCTCGCGGCGTACCACCAGATAAGGGGATGGCCTCATGGGCTTGATTGTAACCATTGCCAGGCATCTTACGTCGTCTTCCTACGCCAGTGGTCGTTCTCATCATGACTAATTTGCAATTGCCGGTAGTGCGTCCTGCGCGCAGTGAATTCTCGGTCGCGCCCTATCTGCCACGCTGGCCGGCGTTCCTGCGCCGGGCTGTCGCCTGGTTAGCGGATTTTGCGCTCGGCTTCAGGGCCTTAACGCGGCGCTATCACCAGCTGCCGGCGGCCGCCGGCGCCCAACACTTTGTGACCTTGGCACTGGGCGAGCTCGGCGTAACGGCAAAATTCTCACACGAAGAACTTGCTGAAATTCCGGCCCGGGGCGGCTGCCTGTTGATCGCCAATCACCCGCACGGTGGCCTCGACGGTTTGCTGTTAATGAATATTCTGTTGCAACGGCGGACCGATGTCCGCTTCATGGCGAATCACTTTCTGGCAAAGTTTAATGAACTCGGGCCACTTTTCCTGACGGTCAATCCGTTTGGTGGCAGCGCCGCTACCCGCTTCAATTCGAGCGCGGCGCGTGAGGCCCTGGCCTGGCTGCGCAGCGGTGGCTTGTTGGTGGTATTTCCTGGTGGCGAAGTTTCCAGCTTTGACTGGCGCGAGCGGAAAATCCTCGATCCAGACTGGGACATGGGCGTCGCGCGCTTGGCGGCACAGACCCAGGTGCCGGTGGTGCCCTGCCATCTCGGCGGCCGGAATAGCCTGACTTTCCAGGCCGCAGGCTTATTCCACTCACGCCTACGTACGGCGTTGCTGGCGCGCGAGATGTTGAACGCCCACGATCGCCAAGTGGCGGTGCGCTTCGGGATGCCGATCCCCTATGAAGTCCTCGCAACCTTGCAAAATCGCCAGCAGGTCACGCGTTATCTCCGCACCAAGACCTATCTCTTGGCGGAGCGCCTGAATCCCAGGTTCGTCTTGGGCCGCGCCGGCTCACCGAAACGGCCCGAGGAGTTGCTCGCCGAGGCGATCCCGGCAGATGTGCTGACGGCCGAGATCGCGTCCTTGCCACCGGCTCAGCAAATCCTCGTCAGTGGTCAATTCGAAGTGTGGTATGCGCAATCCGCTCAGATCCCGTGGCTGTTGCAGGAAATCGGTCGCTTGCGCGAAATCTCCTTCCGTGAAGTTGGTGAGGGCACCGGCAAGCGCTCCGATATCGATCTCTACGATTCCTATTACTCGCAGCTCTTCGTCTGGGATAACGCCAAACATTGCATCGTCGGCGGTTACCGGCTCGCGCATGCGGACGAGATCCTGCGTCAATACGGGTTAAAGGGACTCTACGTGCAATCGCTGTTCAAGCTCGCGCCGCAATTACAAACGGGACTTGAACATGCCATCGAAGTGGGCCGCTCCTTTGTCGCGCCGGCCTATCAGCGCAGTTATTCCGCGTTGATGCTGCTGTGGAAAGGCGTGAGTATCTATATGGCGCAACGCCCGCATTACAACGTGCTGTTTGGCCCGCTCAGCATCAGCAACGATTACCATCCGATTTCGCAGCAAATCCTGGTGCGCTTTCTAAAGCACCATAAATTCGAAAAAATTCGCGCGAGTCTGGTTAAGCCACGGCGACCGTTCCGCCCGAAAGCGCATGAAGCGGCGGCGCTGGTCGATTTGGACAGCGGCGATCTGCGTCTGGTCGCCGATCTTCTGGGTGCGGTTGAGCCGGGGGATCGCGGAGTGCCCGTGCTACTGCGTCAGTATCTGAAGCTTGGTGGACAGATTCTGGGTTTCAACATCGACAGCGATTTTGGTAATTCGATCGATTGCCTGTTGTGGGTAGACATGCGACGAACCGAGCTGCCGCTGCTTCGCAAATTCATGGGCAACGAACTAGCCGAGCAATTCTACGCAACGCACTGCCAGAATCAGGCGACTTCGCGCGCGGGCTGAAGAGCGCGCTCTGCGCGCTGCTTAGGCTGAATTGCGGCGCATCCGCGCGCGGCAATGCGCTATCGTCCAGCACGTCACTCAGTTTATCCTTGACCTTAAATTCTCAAAGGAATTCGCCATGGCCGAATACGATATCGTGATCAAGAACGGGCTCCTGATTGACGGCACCCGCCTGCCGCGCTACCGGGCAGATATCGCAATCAAGAACGGACTGGTCGCCGAGATCGGCCAGGTTGCCGCGCATGCCGGCAAACGGGTTATCGATGCGAGCGGGATGATTGTCGCACCCGGATTTGTCGATCTGCATACGCATTACGATGCGCAACTGTTCTGGGATCCTTACTGCACGCTCTCCAGCTGGCACGGCGTCACCTCTGCGGTCATCGGTAATTGCGGCTTCGGCTTCGCACCGGTGAAGCCCGAACTGCGTGACCGCTCGATGCAAAGCATGACCAGAGTCGAAGCAGTGCCCTATGCCGCCATGAAGGAAGGCATGCCCTGGGACTGGGTCACCTTTCCCGAATATCTGAATTCCGTGGACCGCGCGCCCAAAGCCATCAATCTTTTGCCTTATGTGCCAATCGGTCCGATGCTGGTGTGGGTCCTCGGGCTCGAAGCCGCCAAAGCCGGCAAGAAGCCCTCGGCGGCCGAGGAAGCCGAATTGTGCCGGTTGCTCGACGAAGGGCTCGATGCCGGCGCCTGTGGCTGGTCCGCTCAGCGTCTGATGCCGTCCGGCCCCGCGGCCGTGCAGCTCGATTACGACGGCACACCGATGGTCACCGACGTCATGCATGACGAAACCTGCGAAGCGCTCGCGCGGGTGCTCGGCCGGCGTAATCAGGGCTTTATGCAAATGACGATTTCGTCAGGTTCACCGGCGAATGATCGCCTGCATATGGAGCGCCTGACGCAAATTTCCGGTCGACCCATGCTGTGGAACGTACTGCAGGTGTTCGATCACAAACCAGAAGTTCATCGCGCAGGGCTCGAATGGCTGCGTAGCTGCCGCGAGCGTGGTCTGCGCATTTACGGACAAGGACTCACCACTGATGCCGGTTATGCGTTCACCCTGGCGGACTGGAATTTGTGGGATGAAAAACCCGCGTGGCGCGAAGTGACCCTCGGGACGCCGGAAGAGCGCCTCGCCAAGATGAGCGATCCCACGCGTCGCGCCGCGCTGAAATCACAAATGCCGAATGTCGTGACAAGCGGAATTCCGAATCTCGTGATCACCGGTCCGGCGACGCCGGAAACGGAACGTTACCGCGATATGCTAATCAGTCACGTCGCCGAGCTCACCGGCAAGCACCCAGTCGACGCGCTCCTCGACATTGTGATCCACGACAAATTGAAGACCGAGTTCTACGTGAACGGCACGAATACCTTCCCTGGCTACATGAGCGAGATTTTCAGTGATCCCTTTGTGCTGCTCGGCGTCTCCGACGGCGGCGCCCATACCAAGTTCCTGACGGCCGGTCGCTATCCAACAGAAACCATCACCAAGGCAGTGCGCGAGCACGGCATGCTGAGTCTGGAAGAAGCGCACTGGCGTTTGAGCGCGTTGCCGGCAATGGTTGCCGGGTTCGAAGATCGCGGCGTCATCAAACGCGGCGCACCGGCCGACATTCTGTGTTACGACTACGACAAGCTCGCCATCTGCCCAGCCGAAATCGCGCACGATCTCCCCGGTGGTGAATGGCGGCGGATCCAACGCGCGCAAGGCTATCGCTACATTCTCGTCAATGGAGAAGTCACCATTGAGGATGATCGCGAAACCCACCGGCACTCAGGTTCGTTACTGCGTTTTGGGCACGCCAAGATTGCGCGCGCGGCGTAGCCGTTCTAGATCTGGGTGCGACGCACGGCGGCGCACCCAGATCTCCTGAGCATCCTCCGCGCCGCAGCCACCCC
>JANOVQ010000504.1:0-9284 GCA_031417495.1 Pseudomonadota bacterium
GCTCTCCGGCGGCGAGCGCACGCGGGCACATCTCGCACGGCTGCTCACTGGGGAACCACAGGTCATTCTGGCGGATGAGCCAATCAACGCCCTCGACCCGCGCTATCAACTCGAAATTCTCGACCTGCTGCAGGCGTTGGCGAGCGCCGGCACAGCGATCACCATCGTCCTTCACGACCTGGCACTGGCCGCACGCTACTGCCATCGTGTGCTAATTCTGGAGGCTGGCAAAATGGTCGCCTGCGGGCGCCCCGAGGCCGTGATAACGCCCGCCCTGCTCGCCTCTGTTTTCAATATCCGTGGGCAGTGGGACCAGCAGACCCATCAATTGCTCGGATTCGCGAGTCTTGCCTAGCAGTCTGTCGCACTTAGAAGGAATCTGCTGCGGAGATTCCCCAAGTCCGACCGGCTGCTTGCCAACGAAGCATAAGGTTATTCAAGTTCGGACTTATTTCAGCGCCGTGTGGCGAGGAATAATGTCGCCCATACCTTGTGGCTGGGGAGTGTCTGGATGTCTGCACAACTGTTTCGTCTTGAGGAAACCGAGCGCCCTCCCGGTGCGTCAGGAGAAACGCCTGCACCTACCCCGACTGCGCCGCGTGAAATCATTGAGTGGGCATTGGCGCGTGCCAAGGCGCCAGTCATCTCGACCAATTTTCGGCCGCACAGTGCAGTGCTGCTACATCTGGTCACCCAGGTGCGGCCTTCTATTCCGGTGATCTGGGTCGATACCGGCTACAACACCCCAGAAACCTACCGTTTCGCGGCGGCGTTGACTGCCTCCTTACACTTGAATCTGCAGGTCTACACGCCAACGGTGTCGGCCGCACGCCGCCTGGCAGTGTTGGGCGGTGTGCCCAGCCTGGACTCTCCCAGCCACCAGCGCTTTACCGAGGAAGTGAAACTCGAACCTTTCGAGCGCGCGTTCCGCGAACTCCAGCCAGACCTCTGGTTTACCGGCATCCGCGCCGACCAGACCGCCTTTCGAAAATCTCTGGGCGTCGTCTCGCGCGGCGTGCTGGGGTCGTTGAAGGTCGCTGCGCTCTATCATTGGACCGAGGTCGATCTGGAAAACTACCTTTATGAGTTCGGGCTGCCCGACAATCTCGACTACGCCGACCCGACCAAGGTGAGTGATGATCGAGAATGCGGGTTACAGCATTTGGGCAGTGGGATCTGAGTTGGAACGGGCGCTAATTCGCCACCGCCACCGGAATCTTGCCAATCCGCTGCCGCCATTCGGCTGGCCCGGTCTTGTGTACTGATTCACCGTTGACATCGACCGCGACGGTCACCGGCATATCCTCAACTTCGAATTCGTAAATCGCTTCCATTCCAAGATCGGCAAAACCCACCACGCGCGATTTGCGAATCGCCTTAGACACCAGATACGCGGCTCCGCCCACCGCCATCAGATAGACCGCACGGTGTTTCTTGATAGCCTCGATCCCCAGCGGCCCACGTTCGGCCTTACCGATCATGCCTAGCAAGCCGGTCTCGGCGAGCATCATCTCGGTGAATTTATCCATGCGGGTGGCAGTTGTCGGCCCCGCCGGACCAACCACTTCGTCGCGCACGGGGTCGACCGGTCCCACGTAATAAATAAAGCGCCCGTGAAAATCCACACCCGCCGGCAAAGATTCCCCACGACTGAGGATCTCTTGAATTCGCTTGTGGGCCGCGTCGCGGCCGGTCAGCATCGCGCCGCTCAACAGCAATGTTTCGCCGGGCCGCCAGGTCGCAATTTCGGCAGCGTTCACCGTGGCTAAATTTACGCGTCGGGCGGTAGCGCCAGCCGACCACGAGATCTCCGGCCAGTCGGACAACTTAGGCACCGGCAGTTCCGCGGGCCCGCTGCCATCCAGTACGAAATGCACGTGCCGGGTCGCCGCGCAGTTCGGAATCATGGCGACCGGCTTGGACGCCGCGTGGGTCGGAAAATCTTTAATTTTGACGTCAAGCACGGTGGTCAATCCGCCCAGCCCCTGCGCGCCGATGCCGAGCGCATTCACTTTCTGATAAAGCTCGAGCCGTAGCTCCTCCAGGCCATTGTGGGCGCCGCGCGCGCTCAATTCCTGAATGTCGATTGGCTCCATCAGCGCTTCCTTAGCCAGCATCATCGCTTTCTCGGCACTGCCGCCGATGCCGATGCCGAGCATCCCTGGTGGGCACCAGCCGGCGCCCATCAGCGGCACCGTGGCGAGCACCCAATCCACGATGCTGTCCGAGGGATTCAGCATCACGAACTTCGATTTGTTTTCCGAACCACCGCCTTTCGCCGCCAGCGTGATCTCAAGCTCATCGCCAGGCACCAGTTCCATATGGATAACGGCCGGCGTGTTGTCCTTGGTATTCACGCGCTTGCCAGCGGGATCGGCGACGATCGAGGCGCGCAATTTGTTGTCGGGATGAAGATAGGCGCGGCGCACGCCTTCGTTAATCAAATCGGTGAGGCTGGTGGTTCCTTCCCAGCGCACGCCCATCCCTATCTTGCAAAAAACGATGACGATGCCAGTGTCCTGACAGATCGGCCGATGACCCTCAGCGCACATCCGGGAGTTGATCAGAATCTGCGCTATCGCGTCCTTGGCAGCCGGCGATTCTTCACGCGCATAGGCCGCGGCGAGGCCCTGGATGTAATCAGTCGGATGGTAATAGGAGATGTACTGCAGGGCGTCGGCGACACTTTGAATCACATCGTTTTGGCGAATCGTGGTCATCTCAATCTCCTCAAAAATCTCATACCGGCCCTAACTGTTTTCTGAATGCTGCGCAGGGTGCGCGCGTTGAAAGGCGTCCAAGGCGAGGCAGGTTTCTTCGATTTCACACAGGCGCGGAAAATCTTCCAGCGGCAATTTGAACCGTCGCGCGCTATGCAGCAGTGGCACCAGGCAGATATCGGCCAAGGTCACTTCGTCTCCAAGACAGAACCGGTGGGCTGGTCCTTCGGCGGTCAGCCACAATTCGAGCGCGTCCAGGCCTTCGAGGAACCAATGACGGAACCACAGGCTGCGCTGGATTTCGCTGGTCTGGAGGGTAGTACGCAGATAAGCCAAGACTCGCAGGTTGGTGAGTGACTGGATATCAGACACCATGATCTGTGCGAACTGACGCGCCCGTGCCCGTCGCGCCGGATCGCCCGGCAGAAACGGTGGCGTGGGATATGTTTCGTCCAGATATTCCAAAATGGCCAGCGATTGCGACAGGATGAATTCACCATCCGTCACGGTCGGCACCAGCCCCTGCGGATTCACCGCGCGATATTCCGCGCTGAATTGCTCGCCGCCGCCTTTGATCAAGGAGACCGGCAGACTTTGATACTCAAGCCCCTTGAGCGCGAGCCCAATGCGCACCCGATAAGAAGCGGCAGAAACAGAGAAGTGATGCAGTTCCAACATATCCGCGCGCTCCGCCGCTTGGGGGTGAGTAGCATTTCCGCACCCCAGTGAAGTCATTGCAAGCGCCGCAGCCCGTCGTGGCGTGGCGCGCAGCGACGACGACGTTGGAGATTACCGCTACGTTCCTAACCGACGCCTGTGCGCCCGTCAGTCGTTCTTCGCGACGTGGATCACGAGTCCTTCGAAGGCCGGCTTCACGACTATCTGACAGGTGAGACGACTCTGCGCTTTGCGATCATTGGCCAGATCCAAGGTCGCGTCCTCGATCTCATTGGCCGCCCCGACTTCCGCCGTCCAAGCCTCATCGACATAGGCGTGGCAGGTACTGCAGGCACAGCTACCACCGCAAATGGCGAGTATCCCCGGCACACCGTTGGCGACCGCACCCTCCATCACTGATAAACCATTGGCGACTTCACACACGTGGGACGCGCCGTCGAGATCGATATACGTAATTTTTGGCATGACTTGTTACTTGTTAAAGGATTGATTTGAGGTCCGTTGCAAGATCTGCAACCTGCGCCTTGGTACATCGGCCACCCGCCGCTATGAGTTTGCGGGCAGCCATATGTTCGGCCGGGCGGTTGATCGAGTCGACGGCGATCACGCGTTCTCCGGCGAAATAAAATGCGGAGAAACTGCCGTCGGCGGGCACTCCGCGCAAGACCAAATCGTCGTATCCGGTCGCGATCCCGGCGATCTGCAGTTTCACCTCATATTGGTCGGACCAGAACCACGGCACTTGCGCGTAGGCGACCGGCGCGCCGAGCAAGGTCCCCACCGCGACTTTCGCCTGATCGACCGCGTTCTGGACGGATTCAAGGCGCTGCGGCAGCGCATACAGCAAATTCCGATGGCGGGTGCAATCGCCGGCGGCGACGATCACCGGATCTGAGGTGCACGCAAACTCATCCACTACGATACCGGCCTCGCAGATCAAGCCCGCGGCGTCGGCCAACTCGACATTCGGCACCACACCGATGCCAACCACGATGAGATCAACCGCCACCCGGGTGCCATCGTCGGTCACCACCGTTGAGCACTCGGCAGCGCGCTCCAGGTGATTGACCTGCTGTTCAAGCAGAATGCGCACGCCATAGCCGGTATGCAACGTATGAAAAAAGCTTGAAATCGCCGGCGCCACCACTCTTTGCAGGACGCGGGACTGCGCTTCGATCACCGTCACTTCCTTGCCCAGCTGCCGCGCGATCGCCGCGACTTCAAGGCCAATAAAACCGCCGCCAATAATCGCCACCCGGCGCGCCGCGGCCAATTGCACGCGGATCCGCTCCGCATCCGCCAGTCCGCGCAAATAACACACCCGAGAATCCGCCGCACCGGGCACGCTCAGCTGGCGCACACGCGCGCCAGTGGTTAGCGCAAGACGGTCATAGGTCAGATGCGATCCGTCCGCCAGCACCAGTTCGCGGGTCGCGCGTTCGATCCTGGCGACCTGAGTGTCGAGGCGCACTTCCACTTTGAGTTTGGCAAAGTGTTCTGCAGGGCGGAACAGCAGCCGCGCCGCCTCCACTTCATTCAGGAGGTATTTCTTGGATAACGGCGGACGTTGGTAGGGCAGACTGGACTCGTCACCGAGGAGCAGCAATTCGCCCTCGAAGCCACCGCGGCGCAGCGTTTCGGCGATTTGCAGACCTGCCTGGCCCGCCCCCACGATTACGCAACGGGTCATCTTCGCCCCGACCGCGCGGTCGCTCAGGTCTGCCGTTCAGGCAGATGGACGACCATACCGTCCAGCTCCGCCGACAACTTGATCTGGCAACTCAAGCGCGAGTTGGGTTGCCGGGTGACGGCCGTACATTCGAGAAGATCCATTTCGCTCGGCACGCTCGCGGGCAATTTAGCCAGCCAGGGCTCTTCGATAAAGACATGACAAGTCGCGCACGCGCAACCGCCGCCGCACTCGGCGACGATGCCGCTGACATCATTCTGCACGGCGCCTTCCATCAACGACCAACCGCTTGGGATGTCAATTTCCCGGCGAATCTGATCTGCTGCAATAAAAATCACCTTTGGCATAGACGTCACGATCTCGCTTACATATTCGGGTAATTCGGGCCGCCGCTACCTTCCGGCGTTACCCAGTTAATGTTCTGCGCGGGGTCTTTGATATCGCAGGTCTTACAGTGCACGCAATTCTGCGAATTGATCTGCAGGCGCTGGGTCCCTGCTTCTTCCACATATTCGTACACCCCAGCGGGACAGTAGCGCTGCTCCGGGCCGGCATAAACGGCAAGATTCAAGCGCGTCGGCAGACTCGCGTCCAGCAACGTCAAGTGGCACGGCTGATCTTCGGCGTGATTGGTGTTGGATAGGAACACCGATGAAAGCTTATCAAACGTAAGCTGCCCGTCGGGTTTTGGATAATTGATGGGCTTACATTGCGCCGCCGGCTTGAGGCTGGTGTGATCCGGCGTGTGATGGAATGTCCAGGGCGCTTTGCCGCGCAGCACATAAGTATCCAGCGCAGAATAGCCGAGTGCCGGCCACAGGCCCCAGTGAAACGCCGGCTTGATATTGCGCACGCGATAAAGTTCATCCCACAACCAGGTGCTCCTGAGACGCGACGAATAATCGACTGCCTCGCGCCCGGCCTGCTCACCAGCACGCAACAATTCGAACACTGCCTCAGCCGCCGTCATCCCGGATTTCATCGCCGTGTGGCTGCCTTTGATCTTCGGTAGGTTTAAAAACCCCGCGGTATCGCCAACCAGCAGCCCCCCCGGGAAGGTGAGTTTTGGAATTGACTGGAAGCCACCGGCACTGATCGCGCGCGCGCCATAGGAGATGCGCCGCCCGCCGGCAAAAGTCTCGCGGATCGCAGAATGCGTTTTGAAGCGCTGCATCTCCTCGAACGGGCTTAAGTAGGGATTTGAATAACCCAACCCAAGCACATAGCCCACCGCGACCAGATTGTCTTCCAGGTGGTAGATGAACGATCCGCCGTAAGTTGCCTGATCAACCGGCCAACCGATCGTGTGCGTCACGCGCCCCGCCTGATGCTGGGCAGGCGTGACCTCCCACAGTTCCTTAATGCCGATCCCATAGACCTGGGTGTCCACACCGGAACGCAATTGGAAGCGTTCGAACAGCGTCTTGGTGAGCGAACCGCGGCAGCCTTCGGCGAAGATCGTCTGCTTCGCATGCAGTTCCATGCCGGGTGCGAAATTCGGTCCTTCCGCACCCTCCTTGGTCCGCCCCATGTCGCCGGTCGCCACGCCCTTCACACTGCCTTCGGCGTGATAGAGCACTTCGGCGGCGGCGAACCCCGGGTAGATATCGACCCCGAGTGCTTCGGCCTGTTGCGCCAACCAACGACACACGTTGCCGAGGCTGACGATGTAGTTCCCGTGATTACGCATTGGCGGCGGCGTCGGCAACCGAAATGCCTTGGTCTTGGTCAGGAACAGGAAGCGATCATCGGTCACGGCAGTGTTCAGCGGCGCACCTTGCGCACGCCACTCGGGCAGCAATTCATTCAACGCGCGTGGCTCCAGCACGGCGCCGGACAAAATGTGGGCGCCGATTTCCGAGCCTTTTTCGAGCACGCACACCGAGAGTTCGAAGTCATGCTCGGTCGAGAGCTGCTTCAAACGAATCGCGGTGGCGAGACCAGCCGGCCCACCGCCCACCACGACCACGTCGAACTCCATTACCTCGCGTTCCATGACCATGCGCCCGCTTGGAATTACTTACTGAGGGCGGCAATCAGGGCGGGGACTTCCTTGAACAAATCGCCCACCAAGCCATAATCCGCTACTTGGAAAATTGGGGCCTCTTCATCCTTGTTGATGGCAACGATCACTTTGCTGTCCTTCATGCCGGCCAGATGCTGGATTGCTCCGGAGATCCCGATTGCCACATACAGCTGCGGCGCGACCACCTTGCCGGTCTGTCCCACTTGATAGTCGTTCGGCACATAGCCGGCATCGACTGCGGCGCGCGAGGCGCCGACCGCCGCACCGAGTTGGTCCGCAAGCTCCTCGATGAGTGCAAAGTTCTCGGCACTGCCGACGCCACGGCCACCGGAGACCACAATCTTTGCGGCAGCCAGTTCGGGCCGCGTGGTCTTCGTGAGCTCATCGCCTTGGAAGGTCGAGAGTCCGGCGTCCGGTCCCACTGAAATCGTTTCGATGGTGGCGCTACCGCCGGAGGCGGGCACCGGATCAAAACCGGTGGTGCGTACCGTAAGCACTTTTATCTGATCGCTGGATTGCACGGTGGCCAACACATTGCCCGCATAAATCGGACGCACGAATGTATCCTCGCTAACCACTGTGATGATGTCGGAGACCTGCGCCACATCGAGCAGTGCTGCGACCCTGGGCATCACGTTTTTACCGTTAGTGGTCGCGGCTGCCAGGAGATGGCTATAGTTCGCCGCCAAGCCCACCACCAGCGGCGCGAGATTCTCGGCGAGCATATGTGCATAGTGTGCGGCGTCGGCGAGCAGCACCTTGCCGATTCCACTGACCTGGGCGGCAGCATCGGCGACGGCTTGGCATTGGTGTCCAGCCACCAAAATTTCCACTGCACCCAGCTGGCTGGCTGCGGCGACCGCGTTGAGCGTCGCGATATTCAACGTAACGTTGTTGTGTTCGGCAATGACGAGGGCAACCATGACTTAAATCACCTTGGCTTCGTTACGGAGTTTTGCGACCAATTCCTGCACATCGGCCACCTTAACGCCCCCGGTGCGTCCGGCCGGTTCGGCCGCCTTCAGCAACTTGAGGCGAGGCGCGATATCGACGCTCAATTCCGCCGGCGTAAACACCTCCAGGGGTTTCTTTTTCGCTTTCATGATATTCGGTAACTTCACATAGCGAGGTTCGTTCAAGCGCAAATCGGCCGTCACGACCGCCGGCAATTTGAGACTCAGGATCTGCAGCCCGCCGTCCACTTCGCGCCGCACCTCCAAAGTTCCCTCGCCGATCTCGACCTTGGCCGCGAAAGTGCCCTGTGGCCAGCCAAGCAGGCCTGCCAGCATTTGGCCGGTTTGGTTGGAATCGTCGTCGATTGCCTGCTTGCCGAGAATCACGAGCCCGGGTTGCTCTTTGTCCACCAGCGCCTTGAGGAGCTTGGCGACCGCCAGCGGCTGCACCTCGTCGTCGGTCTGGACCAGGATGCCGCGATCAGCTCCCATCGCGAGCGCCGTGCGCAAGGTCTCCTGGCATTGCGCCGAACCGATAGAGACCGCCACGATCTCCTGGCCCTTACCTGCTTCCTGCAACCGGATCGCCTCTTCGACGGCAATTTCGTCAAAGGGATTCATCGACATCTTCACATTGGAGAGCTCGACGCCGGAACCATCTGATTTCGGGCGGGCTTTCACGTTGTAATCAATGGCGCGCTTCACCGCTACCAGGATTTTCATCACTTCCTCCAGCTCAAGCAATTAACGCCGTGGCCTCTGCGCAGGCGGTGCCTGGGCGCGGGTAGGTTGGGGCATGGTCTTCGGTCAGGGCCCCGAATGGTATCAGTAAAGACCAGCTCGAAAAAGGCGAGCTGACCCTGCGTAGACCGTCCGCGCGATCACGCGCCTTCATTGCGCCGAGGTCATCCGATGTGTTTGAATTCGGCGCGGCCGCGTGGGTGGTGGGGCGCAGCTGGACGTTCGTTAGCGTGCCGCGTACTGAGCATCGGAAAGCACGCGGCGACACCTTCAAGTAAAAAAATTTGCGAGTCGAATTATCAAATGAATATTTATGTCGGGAATTTGCCTTACAGCGTGCGTGACGAAGAACTGCGCGCCACTTTCGAGCCGTTTGGCAAGGTCGTTTCAGTCGAAGTGATTTTCGATAAACGGACGCGCCGTTCGCGCGGCTACGGCTTCGTGGAGATGTCGCAGGAGAGCGAGGCGCAGAGCGC
>JANOVQ010000505.1:0-4531 GCA_031417495.1 Pseudomonadota bacterium
CAGCCACCGCCGGACGAAGCCGGCGGCCTGCATTCGCCGGTCGGAGCTGAGGCCGCGCGCATGGCAGCCGTTAAGATTTCCGAAGGATTCAACCTGGGCTTTTGCCGTGCGCTGCCCGGCAAGGGGCCGATGATGCATAACCACGACACTAACGAAACCTTTGTATGTATCACGGGCACCTGGCGCGCGAGTTGGGAGCAGCCGAATGGGAAGATCGATTATTTCGATCTCGAGCCGCTCGATGTGATCTCTTTCCCGCCCGGCTGTATCCGGCGTTTCGAGAATGTGACTAAAGGTTCCAAGAACGTTCATTCAACGTTGTTGTTCGTGATTTCAGGGGACGCCCCGCAGGCGGAATTCAGCAAAGAAGCCATGACTGTGCTGGCAGCGGCGGGTTTACTGGCCGACAAGCCAGTGCGCAAGGCCAAGACGGTGTCGACTAAAGCCGGCCAGGCCGCCGCCAGGAAAGCGCCGGTCGCGCGACGCGGCGCTGCGGCTAAGCCGGTGGTCAAAGTGGCGCGCCGATCGAGCAAATAATTCGCTTTTCAGCTCGGCTCTGACTGAGCAAGAAAAGCGCCGCTAACCCCTCGTTGCGAGGAGTCGCAGGCGACGCGGCAATCCAGTAATAAAGGGGCGCTACGCGCAATTATCTTGCTGGATTCCTGTGCTTTCGCTTGCCACGAGCGCTGGCGTTGGGGTCGCTCTCAAACGATTGATCAGCGGTGTGTTTGGACGCGGGCATGCACCCGCTTAAACGCGTCCTCAGCGTTCCGCACGAAGCCATCCACATAGAGCTCGATCAAAAAATCGGCATCCGTCGGCGGCGCCGCATGGAAAACGTGCTTGCGCATAATGCCGTAGATGACAGTGGCATGCAGGCTCAGCACCAACTGCTCTTCGAGTGGCAGCACCGCGAGCTTGTCACTCGTCGCCAATCCCAGGTAGGCGCGACACTCTTCGGCAATTGGCGTAATTAATTGTTCGCGAATGCGCGCCACATAGCGCTGACTGATCGTTTCGTTGCGCAGCGCCGAGAATAAGGAAATTCGGATCACTTCGTAACGGTCAATACTGCGGTTGTAATCTTTATAGAACGCCTTCAAACGATCTGCCAGGACGAGCTCGCGGTTGGTGATCAGCGCCTTCCACGTGGGGTTCCAGCGATTTAGGAACATCACTTCGTAAACGCGATCGACCAGTGACGCCTTGGTGGGAAAGTAGCGGAACAGCAGTGCCTGACTGATCCCAAGATGCTGAGCAAGCGCACGCGTGCCGCCCTCAAAGCCAAATTCCGCGAAGTGTGCGATGGCCCCTTCGAGAATCTGTTGCTGGCGTGCATCCGGCGCCAAACGTTGCCGTTCAGGTTTTACGCCGGCTTTCATGGGTGATTCAATTTAATGGGCGCCCGCCATCGACCGGGAGGATCGCGCCGGTCGTAAACCGCAGACTGGTACACACCGCATACACGGCCTCGGCCACATCGTCGGCAGTGGCGATCCGCCCAAGCGGCGTACGCATAATCTGCGTTTGTAGGTAGGCCGGATCGGCGCGCGCGGCGTATTCGCCCTCCACCCAACCCGGAGAAATCGACAGCACGCGAATCTGCGGGGCCAGCGCGCGTGCCAATGCACGCGTCATGTTGTCCATGGCAGCTTTGCTCGCGCAGTAGGCCACATTGCTACCCACGGCCGTGTTGCCCGCGATTGACGAGATATTTACAACCAGGCCAGCACCATTGGCCGCCAGCAAGGCGCGACAGGCGCGGGTGGCAGCAAAGGCGCCGCGCCAGTTGGTCGCGAAAATCGCGTCGATTGTCGCATCGTCGAGCGCGTCTAAATCCACGTGCGGTACCACGCGAGTAATGCCGGCGTTATTGACCAAAATATCCAGGCGCCCGTGGCGTGCCGCGATCTGTGTGGCAAGTGCCGCGAGTGCAGGACTGTCCAGAACAGAAGCCGAGGAAATCCAATGACCTTCGCCGGGCAACTTCTCAAGCAAGGCTTCGGCCCGGGTCCGATTCTCGCGATAAGTGATGACGAGATGGGCCCCTGCCGTCGCTAGTCGCTGGCAGATCGCGGAGCCGATACCACCCGCACCCCCGGTGACTAAGGCGACCTGTCCTTGTAAAACGGTGCTCATTTTTTACGCCAACCGCCGCGTATCGCCCACATCCCCAATCCAGCCATGGGTGCGGGTGACGACCGCGAGCCGGGGTTCCAGGTGCGGCAGAGCAGCAATACCATTGGCGACATTAAAAACTGTCGGCATGTCTTCCCAGCGCACCTGCTGACAAGTGAGAAGTCCTTCACCGTAATGGCGTGCATCCACCGTGATGTTCGCGTGAATCTCGGCAGCCAGCGGATCCGGTGAGTGCGTCGGATAGCTCGCATCAGGGCCTGCGGTGTGGGGCGTGCCGGGAATGTACTTCCACTGCAACCAGCCGCCGGTGGGGAATTTCTCATCCGCATCGCTGGGTTTGGTGGTCGATAGGTTGGTGACGGCGATTCGCAGAAACTCACAACCATCCCACGCCAAACGGGCGATGCAGGCAGCGCCCGTGACGAGCAGCGGGGGAATTTCGCAATAGATCTTAGGATGCCCAAGCTCATCGCGACCGGTCAGGATGGGGTCCGCAAAATTTTCAAACAGGACGGCCGCGAAGCGGCCAGTTTCCACATCGCGTTGGCCACGAAAGGTCGCCGGCCAGGAAATCAGCGCGAGGTTATAGCCGCGCCCCGCGAGCCAGGGAATCTGCGTGACATAGGCGATGTCGATGGACACCACCGGATCACCCGCGAGTTCGAAGCCGGGCGGTAAGTGTGCTTCAAGCGCTGCGTGTTCCGAGAGAAACCGATAGGTGACAGTGGTCGAGACGGGAAATTTTGTGTGATCGAGTTTGATATGCGCGGGAATATTACGCGGCCCATACATCGGCCCAAAATGGGTGGGCATACGATAACGCGCGTTTGGAATGAAGCTGTAACTCATCGTTGATCTCCCTCGGTCAGGTCTTTTTCAGGCGTCGGACACGAATGTCGGCTTGTTCCTGATGCCCCGAGAAGTGCTCGATCGCGCACAGCCGTGAACAATATTCGCCGATCTCGACCGCTGCCGCGTCGCTTAAAATACGTTGATAAGTATGCGTCTTAATAAATTTGCCAACCCACAGGCCACCTGTGAAGCGCCCGGCTCTGCGCGTCGGCAAGGTGTGGTTAGTGCCGATCACTTTGTCGCCGAAGGCCACATTTGTGCGTGCCCCCAGGAACAACGCGCCGTAATTCGTCATCCGCTGCAGGAACCAGTCGGGATCGGCAGTCATGATCTGGACATGCTCCGAACAAATGCGTTCGCCCTCAGCCAACATTTCCTCAGCGTTATCGCACAGAATGATTTCGCCGTGATCGCGCCAGGCGATCCGCGCCACGGGTGCGGTATCAAGGCGGGCGAGGACGCGCTCGATAGCGGCAGGTAACGCTTCTGCAATCCGCCGCGAGGTCGTCACACAAATCGCAGGCGAGGTGGGCCCATGCTCCGCCTGGCCCAGCAGATCGACGGCGACTAATTCCGCATCTACCGTGTCGTCGCAGATGACCAGGGTTTCAGTGGGTCCGGCCAGGAGATCAATCCCCACCCTCCCGAACAGTTGTCGCTTAGCCTCGGCGACATACGCATTGCCGGGGCCGACCAGCATATCGATCGGCGCGACGTGTGCGGTGCCGAGCGCCATCATCGCGACCGCCTGCACGCCGCCGAGTACGTAAATTTCGTCCGCGCCTGCCAGTGCCATTGCCGCAATGGTCGCTGGCTCGGGCTGCCCGTGGTAAGGCGGGGTAGCGGCGATCACGCGCTTCACCCCGGCCACCTTGGCGGTCAGCACACTCATGTGCGCGGAGGCCACCATCGGGTATTTGCCACCCGGCACATAACAGCCGACCGAGTTCACGGGAATATTTTTATGCCCGAGGACCACTCCAGGAATCGTTTCGACTTCGACATCGCGCAAAGTTAGCAGCTGAATTTGCGCGAAGCGGCGAATCTGGGTTTGCGCGTAGCGGATATCGTCCAAGGTGCGGGCGGGGAGTGAATTGATGCAGGCGGTAATCTCCGCTTCGCTTAGCCGAAAGGACGTGGGGGACCAATCATCGAGTTTTTTTGAGTAGGCGCGAACCGCCACCTCCCCATTGGCTTCGATAGCCGCCAGCATTTGTTCGACGGTGGCGCGAATCTGCGCATCATCCTCCTTTTTGAGGGCGAGCGAGCAGCCAGTTTTGAGCGTGGTGATCATCGTTAATCGCTGCTCTACAATCATCCGTTGCGCGGCAGTCAATGCCTGACCGCTCGCAAGCGCTGATTTTAAATCAACTTCAAGCGCATCGAGCATAGGGGTCAAGCTCTCAGATTGGGCGCGAACGTCGGCCAATTCTTTATCATAATACTCTGAGATTTCTTTGAGGGCAGCTTCAGGCTGTGCACCAAGTTGTGCAGAGTTATTGACGGCAGAAGTAATAATTTCTTTGCGTTTGAGTGTGAG
>JANOVQ010000506.1:0-8863 GCA_031417495.1 Pseudomonadota bacterium
CTCGCCTGCTGGGTCCAGAGTCGCTCGCCTTTCTGGTCAATACTGGCGATGACTTCGAGCATCTCGGGCTGCACGTGTCACCCGACATCGATACCCTCACCTATGCGCTGGCCGATCTCAGCAATCCCGACACCGGCTGGGGACGCCGCGGCGAGTCCTGGAATTTTATCGCCACGCTGCGCGAACTCGGCGGCGAAGGTTGGTTCAATTTGGGCGATCGCGATCTCGCGCTGCATGTGTTGCGCAGCCAGCGCCTGCGCGCCGGCGCGAGCCTCACTGCGGTCACGCACGAGCTTAAATCGGCCCTCGGTATTGCGCATCAAATCTGGCCGATGAGCGATTCGCCGGTCCGCACCAAGGTGCACACGGCCGAGGGCAGGCTTGCCTTTCAGCATTACTTCGTGCGTGACCGCTGCGCGCCGGCGGTCACCGGCTTTAGCTTCGAGGGTGCCACCAGCGCAAGGTTAAATCTCGCCGCCTGCGCCTGGTTGGAAGATCCCCAGCTAGCCGGCGTCATTATTTGTCCGTCGAATCCCTATGTGAGCATCGATCCGGTACTGGCGGTGCCCGGTCTCCGTGCCCGCCTGCGTGCGCTACGGGTCCCGGTGGTCGCGATTTCGCCGATTGTCGCGGGGCTCGCGATTAAAGGCCCAACCGCCAAAATGATGGCAGAACTACAGGTACCGCAAACTGCGGTAGCGGTGGCGTCGCACTACCGGGAGCTCCTCGACGGCTTCATTCTCGATGCCGAGGATGCGGCGCTGGTGGACGCTGTGGCGGCATCGGAATTGGCCGCTATCGCCGCCCCATCGGTCATGGTAACGTTGGCCGACAAGATAGCGCTGGCCCGCACGACACTCGATTTCCTCCACCAACTGAACGCGCACCAAGCCCTGTGATAAACCGCCCGCTGGCATTCGCTTCGATCCTGGCCTGACGCCATGTGGGTCGTTATTCCTGTTAAACCGTTTGCGTTCGCGAAGCAACGCCTGAGCTCAGTGCTCACGGATGCCGAAAGGGCGCAGCTTGCCCGGATCATGCTGCGCGACCTGCTGACCACGCTCGGCAGCTGTCGCCGCCTCGCGGGCATTTTGCTGGTGAGTCAGGAAGTGACAGTGCGCGCGCTCGCGCACGAATTCGGCGTGGAAGTATTGGACGAGGAAACCCGCGGCCTGTCGCGCGCGGTGGCCCAAGCCGGCAGCTATCTGGCCGCCCGTGGCGAGCGCCGCATGCTGATGTTGCCCGGGGACGTGCCACTCGCGACTTCGACTGAAATCGACACCATCGTGCAGCACCACCAAGGGGAGCGCCTGATGACTATCGTGGCGGATCGCGAAGGCTTCGGCACCAATGCCTTGGCAGTGTCGCCCCCCGCACTCATGGAGTTTCACTTCGGCCGCGAAAGTTTCCAGGCGCATTGCTTGGCGGCCGAGGCGGTGGGCGCTAAGGTGCAATCCCTGGCGCTGCCCGGCCTGGCCTTTGACATCGATACCCCGGACGATCTGCGAGCCCTCATGACCTACGATACCGAAGCGGAAACCCTGGCCTACCTCTGCGACTGCGGCATTCCGCCGCGGGTGTTGCGGCGCCATCAGGTGCAGTCCGCGTGGTGACCATGCAGAGCGTCGTCGAGCGCGCGCTGGGCGGTCTGCTCCCCACCCCAGTGGAGGCGCTGAGCTTGCTCGAGATAGCCGAGCTGCGGAGCCTGACTGCCGCCGCCTCGGCACTGCGCGATCAGGGGTTTCGCAATGTCGTCACCTATTCCAGAAAAGTTTTCATCCCGCTCACCCATCTCTGTCGTGATGTGTGCCACTACTGCACCTTTGCACAGGCCCCGAAGCGTGTCCAACAACCTTACCTCGCGCTCGCGCAAGTGCTTGAAGTCGCGCGCCACGGGGCGGCGATGGGGTGTAAGGAAGCCTTGTTTACCTTGGGCGAGCGACCGGAATTGCGCTACCAAACGGCGCGCGCTGCACTAGCTGAGATGGGTTACGCGAATACGCTCGAGTATCTAAAGGTTGCCGCCGAGGCCGTGTTTCGCGAGACCGGACTTTTCCCGCACTTGAATCCGGGCACTATGGCACCCGCCGAACTCGCCAGCCTGCGTGAGGTCGCGCCGAGCATGGGTATCATGCTGGAATCAGCGGCCGAGCGGCTGACTGAAAAAGGCCAGCCGCATCACGGCTCACCGGACAAGGTGCCAGCGGTGCGCTTGCAGACCTTGGAAGATGCAGGCGCTGCGCGCATCCCGTTTACCACGGGTATCTTGATCGGTATTGGCGAAACGCGCCGCGAGCGTATCGAATCGCTGCTCGCGATCCGCGCGAGCCATCTGCGCCATGGGCACATTCAGGAAATCATCATTCAGAATTTCCGCGCCAAGCCTGGCACTAAGATGGTCAATGCGCCGGAACCCGATTTAGCTGAAATGCTCTGGACGCTCGCCATCGCGAGAATTCTGTTCGGGGCCGCGATGAGTATTCAGGCGCCGCCGAATCTCAGCCCAGGGGTGTTGCCACAATTGATTGAGGCCGGCATCAATGACTGGGGTGGTGTGTCGCCCTTGACGCCGGACTATGTCAACCCGGAAGCGCCGTGGCCGCATCTCGACGAGCTGACTGCGGCGACCGCCGCCGCCGGCAAATTGCTGCAGGAACGCCTGACGGTTTATCCGCCCTATGCGTTGAATGGCGACACCTGGCTGGCGCCAGTCTTCCGCACCCCGATCCTGCAGGCGATTGATGGCGAAGGTCTGCCGCGCACTGATGAATGGTGTCCGGGCGATGGCAGCGCGCCGAGTACCCGCGATCTCGCGTTGATCTCGCGGGCCCCAAGCCGGGTGTCGCCGGACCTCGCAGATACGGTGTCGCGCGCACAAGCCGGTGAGGCACTCGGTGAAGCGGAAATCGTGCGTTTGTTCCAGGCGCGCGGCGACGATTTTGCCCATGTGTGCCAGGCCGCCGATGCCTTACGCGCAGAGCACAATGGCAATGTGGTGAGCTATGTCGTCAACCGCAATATCAATTACACCAATGTGTGTTATTTCAAATGCCAGTTCTGCGCCTTCTCGAAAGGCAAGCTCTCGGAGAATTTACGCGGTAAGCCCTACGATCTCGATCTCGCAGAAATCCAGCGCCGAGTCCACGAGGCGTGGGCGCGCGGCGCGACCGAGGTCTGCATGCAGGGCGGCATTCACCCGCAGTACACCGGCCAGACTTATCTCGACATTGTCGCGGCGGTGAAGGCCGCTGAGCCCGCCATGCATGTGCACGCCTTCTCGCCGCTCGAAGTGTGGCAGGGCGCGGCAACCCTGAAGATTCCGCTGCGCGAATTCCTGACTCGGCTCAAAGCTGCCGGCCTGGGTACCTTGCCGGGCACCGCGGCTGAGGTACTCGACGACGAAGTGCGCAAGGTGATTTGTCCGGACAAAATCAATACCGCGCAATGGTTCGAAGTGATGCGTACCGCGCACGAAGTGGGCTTCAAGACCACCGCGACCATCATGTACGGGCATGTCGAGCGTTACGAGAACTGGGCGCGCCATCTGCTGAGACTGCGCGCCCAGCAGACGGCGACTGGCGGCTTTACCGAGTTCGTGCCGTTGCCGTTCGTGCACATGGAAGCGCCCTTGTATCTCAAGGGGCGCGCGCGTAAAGGTCCCACTTTCCGCGAAGCGGTGCTGATGCACGCCGTGGCCCGCCTGGCCTTGAATCCTTTGATCACGAATATTCAGGCGTCGTGGGTCAAGATGGGTCATGCGGGGGTAGTGGCGTGTTTGTCCGCCGGCGTGAACGATCTCGGCGGCACGCTCATGAATGAAAGCATTACGCGTGCGGCGGGTGCCAGCCATGGTCAGGAAACCAATCCGCTTGAAATGCTGGCGATGATCGAAAGCGCCGGCAGGATGGCGCGTCAGCGCTCGACGGCATATGGCGAGGTGAGTACAGAACGCGTGGCGGCGGGGCGTGAGGCTGGGGCGCTGACGGAGATCGTAAATACCCCGGCCCAGGCTTACGAGCGCCTGGAGCGGCGGCCGTTGGTGCGCAATCCGGCGGTCGGGGCTTAATTCGATTTGCCACGGAGATTGATTCGTCATCCGGGAATTTGCAATGCAAATATCCGGGGCGGGATCTTTGCTGAGCATTAAGTGCCTCTGGATCCCGGGTCTGCGCGGCGAACGCCGCTGCGCGCGGGACGACGAGTCAATCTCCGTGGCAAAAAAACTTCTCATGAAGTGCTAGTCGCAAAGACCTACGCAAACAGAAAGCAACCCAATGAACAAGCACCTGCTAAACGATTTCAAGGTTCTCGATTTCACCCACGTGCTGGCCGGACCCACTGCCACGCGCCTGATGGTCGAGATGGGCGCAGAGGTTATCAAGGTGGAGTTCCCACCGCTGGGCGATGTCGCACGGCTATTGCCGACGGTCGTCAACGGCCGCAGTACCTACTATGTCCAACAGAATCGCGGCAAGAAAAGTGTGTGCGTCAACTTAAAGACGGCGCAGGGTAAAGCGCTGATCCATGAACTGATCAAACAGGTGGATGTGGTGATCGAAAATTTCTCGCCGGGTGTGGCGGCACGGCTTGGGATCGGTTGGGAACAGGTCCATGCGCTGAACCCCCGCGCGGTGATGTGTTCGATTTCCGCTTTCGGCCAGGACGGCCCGTTATCTTCGCTGCCCGGCTTTGATTACATCGCGCAAGCCTATGCCGGTGTGACGGGCATGATCGGTGAGCCCGGCGGCGCACCGATGTTGCCGATGCTGGGCTTGGGCGATGTGAATACCGGGGTGCATGCGGCATGCGCGATTGGCTATGCACTGTTGCATCGTGAACGCGGTGGCCAGGGGCAGTACATCGATGTCTCTCTGCTCGATGCCTATACGCATTGCCACGAGATCAATATCGCGGTCTATGGTGTCACAGGGCAGTCGCCCACCCGCTCCGGCAACCAGCACTTCGCGGTGTGTCCATTGGGCCTGTTCAAAGGCAAGGAACGCTATCTCTGCATCATCACGTTGCAGAACCAATGGCCGGCACTGTGCCAGGCGATGGGACGACCGGAACTTGCGACCGATGAGCGCTACCACAACAACGCGCAGCGCGTGGCCAACGCAGCGGAAGTCATCGCGCTGATCCAGGCCTGGGTGGATGCCACGCCATCGGATGACGCAGTGCTGGAAATTTTGAAAGAAGCGCATGTGCCGTGCGCGCCAATTCTGACCATTGCCGAAGTCGTGAATCATCCGCATATGCAGCAACGCGGCACCGTGCGTACGGTGCACGATTCGAAGTTAGGCACTGCCGTGGTGCCGGGGATGCCGCTCCGATTCTCCGATTTTCCACACAACATGCCGCTCGCGGCCTCGCATCTCGGGCAGGACAATCAGGAAGTTCTCACCAGGCTGTTGGGCTACAGCGCGGCGCAGGTGACAGCTTTCGCAGCGGAAGGGATCCTGCACAGTAACCCCGAGACCTAAGTCTGACTTAAGTTAAAGACAGCGACGATTGCTGTGGTCTGACTGGCCGCCTGCAAATGTTGACCAGGCTATTTTTTGCGCTTTGTTGTGGTCTGCTGCTGTCGGCGTGCAATCGGTCAGACGATGCGCAGGCGGCGCTCCGGCGCGGCGCGTATGCACAGGTTGCCAGCATGACACGCGCGCAGGCTACGGCAGGAGATATCGCGGCTCAAAACGCCCTCGGCACACACTACTATCTCGGCCTTGGCGTGCCGCGCGATTATGGACAGGCCTTTAAGTGGTATGGGCGCGCCGCACTAGCGGGGGATCCCCACGCGCAACGCAATCTTGGCAGTCTGTTTCGCCAAGGGCTGGGCACCCCGAGGGATGATTTCCGCGCCTTCGGCTGGTACGCCGAGTCCTACACCAACGGCAATCACGATGCGCTTTTTTATATGAAATGGACGGCCCTGGTCGTCGGCGCCAACCAGCAGGCGCTCGGTCGGCGCATGATTGCGAAGGACTTGAAAGAACAGCACATCAGCGAGGGCGTGGCGAAGGAGAAGGGGCGGTGAGGGGCTATGCCGTTCATCCCCCTCGGCCCCGTCATCCCGGAAAGTGCGAAGCACTTATAGACGTCACCCCGGAATTTGCGAAGCAAATATCCGGGGCGGGATCCAGGGAGAGCGTCGAGCGCGGATGGATCCCGGGTCTCCGCCCGGGATGACGACGTTCGGCGATTGCGCCGCCTCATATGGCTAAAATAGCCCTTCACAATCCTCCCTGCCACCAACCTCGAGAAACGACATGAATAAACCGCTTACCTTCGGTCTCTGGTACGACTTCCGCAATCCGCAGTCGGCGCAACGCAGCGATGCCGAAGTCTACGCGGCGACGATCGATCAGATCGCTTATGCCGAACAACTCGGCTTCGACGACGTGTGGTTGTCCGAACATCATTTCATCGATGACGCCTACTCGCCCTCAATGCTGCCGATTGGCTGTGCCATCGCGGCCCGTACCAAGCGCATTCGCATCGGCACCAGCGTGCTATTGTTGCCGCTGCACGATCCGGTGCGGGTGGCCGAAGATGCCGCGACGCTCGACGTAATCTCCAACGGTCGCCTCGAGTTGGGTCTCGGTGTCGGCTACAGAGTGGAGGAATTCACGGGCTTTAATATCGATGCCAAGGAACGCGCGCAGCGCATGGACGAAGGCATCGAAATCATTCAACGTCTGTTTGCCGGTGAGCGTTTCACGTTCAAGGGCAAGCATTACACCTATAACGACATTCAATTGTTTCCGCGCCCAGTGCAAAAGCCGCCGAAGCTGTGGATCGCCGGTTTCAGCAATGTCGCCGTGCGGCGCGCCGCGCGCGTGGGCTATGGCTACATCGCGACCGGCCCAATCAGCCCGTTCGCCAAACTCTACTGGGAACAACTCAAAAAAGTCGGCAAGGATCCGGCGCAGCATGAGATCGCGGGTGGCTATATGTGGTTACTCGTCGCGCGCGATCCCGATAAGCGCTGGGCGGAAGCGAAAGAACATTTCGCGTATCAGCTCAATCGTTATGCCAAGTGGTTCAGCGATGCCGGCATGGATTTCTTTCATCCGGTGAAAGCGGAGCGTGCGGAACTGGAGGCAAGCGGCTTCCATATTGTCGAACCGCCGAAGGCGGTGGAGATGATCAAGGAATACGTTGCGCAGACCGGGACTTCGCGCTGGTACAGCTGGGCGGTGCCGCCGGGTTTGCACCCAGAGTGGAGCAACGAGCATCTCGAGTTATTTGCGAACGAGGTGATTCCGGCGTTCCGCTAGCGCGTTTCGCGCCTTCAACCCCGAAGGAACCCCGTCATCCCGGAAAGTGCGAAGCACTTATCCGGGATCCATCCGATACAGCTAGCGCCTATGGATCCCGGGTCTGCGCTGCTTTGCAGCTTCGCCCGGGATGACGGGACTTGACGTCGGGATTCGGTCGTTCGGGGTTCGGGGTTCGGTGGAAGGCGCTGCGCTTTTCCGCCCGGCGCGGCTTCAGGCACGAATTATCGGAGCGTGACAACCAATCACTTACCGCGCGGCTTCGCACGATGGGTGGCGGTCGCCGTCCACGGATCATCCGGCCAGGGATGTTTCGGATAACGGCCTTTGAGTTGTCTTTTCACTTCCGGATACGTGCGCTCCCAGAAGCCCCGCAAATCCTGCGTGACCTGGATCGGCGTCTGGCGCGGGGAGAGTAGATGCAACACCACCGGCACGCGCCCGTTCGCGATGCGCGGGGTGTCGCCAAGACCGAACAATTCCTGCAACTTCACCGCCAGCACCGGCGGTTGTCCGGGCGCATAAGCGAGCCGACGGCGCATGCCACTCGGCACCAGCAGATCGAGCGGCGCCTGTTCATGGAGGAGCCGAGCTTGCGCGTAGTTGAGCCGCTGATGCAGCGCTTCCGCGAACTCCACCGGCGTGAACTCGGATAAGCGCGTGCGGCCCTCGAGTCTTGGCCGTAACCAGAACTCAAGCGTAGCGAACAGCGCGCCGTCTGAGACTTCCGGCAGTGCCAGCTCCGGACACCATTCCCGCAGCGATTGCACGCGCGCCTGCCATTCGCGTAAATCCTCGCTCCACGGCAGGCAAGTCAGTCCGAGTTGCATGATGCCGTCCAGCAACAAATCAGCGGTAGCCGAATCCCGTGCGGTAGGTGACAGCCGTTCTTCCAGCACCAGGGCCGCGAAGCGACGGATCTCGCGGGTCTCTACCGCCTGCGTCGCGCGCTTGAAAGAGAGCTGCTTTCCGCCGCTGAAATGCCTCGGGAATTCTGTTTCTAGGATTGCCGGATCGAAGGGCGCCGCACGCAAAATCAAACTGTCGCGCTCGTCGTAGCGGATCTCCGCAATTGCAAGCCAGGGTTCGCCAACCAGTTCGGACTCGTGCAGCAATTGCGCGCCACGTCCGTTGCTCAACTGGTAGCGACGAGGATTCACGTCATCTTTACGCGCGATGCGATCAGGATAAGCAAGTGCAAGCACGTGCCCGATCTCGTGACCGGTGGGTGGTGCCTCGTCGCGCGCCGGCATTCGCAAGCGTCGCCGCCAATGCTGTGCCGCCTGATCAATTTTTATCAGCGCACCACGCTCGGCCTGCTCGCGTCCGAGTTGGTTAGTCCGCAAGGCATGCAGGGCCGTGAGTCGCGCGCGTAGGGCATCACTGCGGCGCGCCTCACCGCGCAGGGGATCGCGTGCTTCAAGCACTGCCGCAAGATCGCAAGCCAGCCCGCGTAAATTTTCAGGCGCGCGCAGCATTGCGTTGGCGAGACGGGGATGGACTCCCAAGGTGAGGAGGGCTTTGCCGTGATTGGTGGCGCGGCCTTCCGCGTCCAGGGCGTCCAGAGATTTCAACAGATCGAG
>JANOVQ010000507.1:0-4692 GCA_031417495.1 Pseudomonadota bacterium
AGCGGCTGCATGCGAACGCGCGGCGCGGCAATATAGTGCTGGCGGCGAGTCTGCTCGATATCGACCACTTCAAACGCGTGAATGATATGCACGGCCACCAGGTTGGTGATCGCGTGTTGCAGGCGATTGCGGCGAATCTGCTGGAGGCCTTTCGTAAAACCGACGTCGTCGCGCGCTACGGCGGAGAGGAATTCGTGTGCCTCGCAGTCGTCAAAGAGGCCGCCCATGCAATCCCCGTGTTTGAGCGGGTGTGCGAAAGTCTCGCCCAGATCAAGATTGAGACGCCTCAAGGCCTCCTTTCACTGACCGGCAGCTTTGGGGTCACTACGACCTTAGGCGAAAGCCTGGATGAGATGTTGAAGCTCACCGATGAGGCGGTCTATGCGGCGAAGGCGGCGGGACGTAATTGCGTGGTGGCGCGCTGAATACCTGGCGCAAAGGATAAGCTCACAGCGCCATGCGTTAGCGTGGACATTTAAGGTCGTCATCCCGGGGCAGAGACCCGGACTCCAGGGCCTCGGATATTCAGGATGGTTCCCGGATAAATGCTCCGCATTTTCCGGGATGACGGATTTGAAGTTTCCGGGATGGCGGAGTTTAAAGTTTCCGCGATGACCGCCCGCCTGCGTAACCCGTTCAACGCCAGGCAAAAGCCGGCTGATCGAAATGCCCCACTCGCGTCGCCTTGCCCAACACACAAACTTCGCGAAACTGGTACAGGATTGCCGCAGTCGGCGCGGCAATCCAATCATCGCCGATGGGCATGCGCAGCACGGGGCGCCCTTCTTCGGGGCCCGGATCGAGCAACGGCGCATCGGCCCGCAACAACTCAGCCACGGGGATGCGGTGGATCGACTCCACCTCATGCGCATTGGGCGAAAAGATGGCCTGTGATCCGGCCCAGATCACCACTGGCGTGATCACAAAGCCGGAACGCGTCGCAAAATCATCCAAGCGCCCGAGAATGGCGCTTGGCGGAAGCTTGAGTCCGATCTCCTCATGCATCTCACGCAGGGCAGTCTCTTCGGCGCTCTCGCCGTGATCGAGCCGTCCGCCGGGAAAGGCCCATTGCCCGGCGTGATTGCGCAGCTTCGAGGAGCGACGGGTTAACAATAACGCTGCATTGGATTGCCAACTCGTGTGCCGGGGCATCCCCGCCAGATCTGCGCCAAAGCCTTCGTCCGCAATCGCGACCGCCACTGCGGCGGCCCGTCCGCCGTCACCGCTCGCCCGTTCGCTCACAAAGGCGCCTAGGCGCGCCAGGATCTGCGCGTAGAAAGCGGGATCGCAATTCAGGCGTGGTGGCGAACTACCCACGCATCGACGCTGCCTGTTCACGGGCGGCGCGTACCTTGTCGTTGGTCTGGTTGAACAGTATTTCGCGCCGCGTCTTCTCCTGCTCCGGCGTTAACTCGCGCTCGCTCCAAGCGCGCTCTACATCGCGCCCCTTCTGCACCGCGGGGCGCGCGCCAACTTCATCGACCCAGCGTTTGAGACTCGCGTACTTACTCCACACCGAGTCGTCGATCAATTTTGCGAGCAGCATCGCCCACGGCCAGGACAACATGTCGGCGATGGTGTAGTCAGGACCGGCGAGATATTGATGCGCGGATAACTGCGCATCCATGACGCCACACAGGCGATCCACTTCCCCCACAAAACGCTTGGTACCGTACCCCAATTGCGCCGCATCCTCCACGATCCCTGGCGCGTAATTCTTGAAATGATTGGCGTTGCCCATCATGGGGCCGAGATTCGCCATCTGCCAGTACGCCCATTGCAGCACGCCGTAGCGCGCGGCGGGCGCTTTCGGTAGGAACTGACCGGTCTTGTCCGCGAGATATTCGAGGATCGCGCCGGATTCAAAAATCGCCAACGGCGCTCCCCCACCAAGTGGCGCATGGTCAATGATCGCCGGCATCCGATTGTTCGGACTGATGCGCAGGAACTCGGCTTTGAATTGATCGCCGAAGCTGATATCGACGGGCTTGATCTGATAAGGCAGCCCACATTCTTCAAGCATGATGGTGACCTTCCAACCATTTGGCGTCGGCCAGTAGTGAACGTCGATCATGAACATTTCTCCTTGCGCGATTCGGCGCTTTAAACTTCGAGGTACATGCCGTCGCAGCTGACTTCCCAGCCGGCGGCAGTCACGGCCAGGCGTTCCGGTGTGTCGGCGATCAGAATGGGATTGGTCGTATTGATGTGAATGAAAACCTTGCGCTGAATCCCGAGCGGCGCCAGTGCGGCGAGCGTGCCTGCGGGCCCCGAAACACTCATGTGGCCCATGCGCTGGCCGGTCTTGACGCCCACCCCATCCCGGATCATTTCATCGTCCACAAAGAGGGTACCGTCAAAAAACACCAACGGGGCACCACGGATCCGTGCCGCCAGCTCAGGGGTCATGCGCGCGCAGCCGGGAATGTAGAAAAATTTTACCTGCCCACCGGCACGCACTTCGAGCGCGACCGTGTCCTCATCGACACTCCCGAAGTTATCGCCTTTGAACGCGTTCTCCAGCCACAGCGCCACCTTGCCCGGCACCGCGAACGGGATGACCTCGAAGCCGAGCGCACTGCCATCGCCCGCGCACACCGCGAATGGCTGCGCGAGCGCCATCGGCAAGCGCGCCACAAACTGCGGATTCAGCACATTGAAGATGGAATTGGCCGCCAGCACGTTGTGCACCCGCGGGGTGGCATAGAGACTGTAGGCCTGTGACTCGCGCAAGGTGAGCAGACCCGTCACGTGATCGACATCCGCATTGGTGAGCACCACCGCCTTGATCGGACTTGCGCGCAAGGCGTCCCGCGGATGCAGAATCGGGTTGTCATTGATCTGTTGGCGCAGATCGGGCGAGGCATTGAACAGCGCCCAGCGTTCACCATCGGCGGAGACTGCGAGCGAGGACTGCGTGCGCATCGGCGCCAGCGGATCCCCCGCCCGCGCGCGCCGACTGTTCGGATGATTGCAGTTCCACTGCGGATAGCCGCCGCCGGCAGCGGAGCCCAGTACGGTGATAAACATAAGGTCTCGCGTCGCTTCCAGCAGATTATTTAGGAGTGGCCACGCCAGACGTATTCTGCGTCACCCAGCGCGTCCCCTCGGCCAGGGTTTCTTTTTTCCAGAACGGGGCCTTCGATTTCAAATCCTCCATGATGAAACGGCAGGCCTCGAAAGCCTCCGCGCGATGCGCCGACCACACGGCGACCAGCACGATTGGCTCGCCGGGTCGCACCTCGCCAACGCGATGCACGACTAAGGCTTCCAACAAGGTCCAACGCCGCCGCGCCTCACCGCAGATTCCTTCCAGATGACGCTCGGTCATGCCGGGGTAATGTTCCAAGGTCATGCTGCGCACCGCGTCGCCTTCGTTGTAATCGCGCATGGTGCCGACAAAGGTCGCGGTGGCGCCAAAGGCGCCGGCGCTGGTGAACGCGCTGTGCGCAAAGTTCTGCACTTCCGTGTAGGGCGCAAAGGGCGCTTCCTTCAGCAGGACTGTCATTTCAACCGCCGGTCACCGGTGGGAAAAACGCGAGTTCGTCCGCCTCGTTCAACACCGTCGCCAGCGCGCAGTAATTCAGATTGACCGCGCACAACACCTTCGGCGGCAGCGCCGCTTCGCCAGTTGCCAAGGCCCAGCCTTCGGCGACCGTCGCACCGGCCGACAAGGTGCAGACCTTCTCGCGCCAGCCGACGGATTCCGCCAGGCTCGCGAACAGTTTGATCGTGACTTGCATGGGCGATGTGGCGTACGCGGGACTCGCAGAGTGCGGTAAAGTGCCTGCAGTTTAACGCACCCACTGCCCCGACGACGAGAAATTCGCATGTCAGAGTTGACCCATTTCGATGAACACGGCCAGGCGCACATGGTGGACGTCGGAAATAAGGCAATCACCGCGCGACGCGCGCGCGCCGAAGGCCGCATTGAGATGGCCCCGGCGACCTTGGCGATGATCGAGGCGGGCACGCATCGCAAGGGAGATGTGCTCGGCATCGCCCGGGTGGCCGGCATCATGGCGGCCAAGAAAACCGCCGAACTCATTCCGCTCTGCCATCCGCTCGCCCTTACCAAAGTCACGCTCGAACTGCACACGGTGCGCGCCACGAACGCGGTGGAGTGTGCGGCAACGGTGGAGACGCGTGGCCAAACCGGCGTTGAAATGGAAGCGCTGACCGCGGTCCAAATTGCGCTGCTGACGATTTACGATATGTGCAAGGCGGTTGATCGCGGAATGACCATGCAAAACATTCGCCTCACGGAGAAAGCTGGTGGCCGCTCCGGTGAATGGCGGCGTGCGGATTAACCCTGCCGCGCCCGCTCCGCGCAGCATCGCCATGACAGTGCTACTCGCGCTAGCGGGCTGCACTTTTCACGCGTATGTCCCCGCGCCGCTCGATCAGGCGCTGATCCCTGACGCCATCCTTGGCGCGCGCCTCGACGATCTGGAAACTGGCGCATTGCTAACGCGAATCGGCGCGGCCGCGCAGTGGCCACTGCCGAGTTGGACGCCTGCGCAACTCGGTCTGCTGGCGGTCGCGCGCAGCCATCACGTGCGTGAAGCACGTGCAGCGGTGGCGACGATGCTCTTAGCGCGAGCCCGGGCGGGGCAACGCGAAAACCCCCAATTGAACCTCAACCTTGAACATCACTCACGCGATACCGACGGTCGCGACTCGCACTGGAGC
>JANOVQ010000508.1:0-4236 GCA_031417495.1 Pseudomonadota bacterium
GGGCGATCCTGCGGCCTGCGCTTACGCGATCACGGCGATTCGCGAAATATTGCAAAGCCATATCCCGCTCTTTGGAATTTGTCTCGGGCACCAGCTCCTAGGGCTGGCCTGTGGCGCGACAACCGTCAAGATGAAATTTGGCCACCATGGCGCCAATCACCCGGTGCAGGACCTGCGCACCGGCCAGGTGTTGATCACGGCACAGAACCATGGCTTCGCGGTGGCTGAGGACAGTTTGCCGGATACGTTGATTGCCACCCACCGCTCGCTCTTCGATCGTTCATTGCAGGGAATTGCGCACACGCGGGCGCCTGCCTTCAGTTTTCAAGGGCATCCCGAAGCCAGTCCTGGTCCACATGACGTGCAACCGTTGTTCGATCAGTTTGTCGATTTGATGCGTCGCCAGCGGCACGCCTGAACGAGGCCGCCTCCTTATGCCGAAACGCAACGATCTCCACAGCATCCTCATCCTCGGGGCCGGACCGATTGTGATTGGTCAGGCCTGCGAGTTCGATTATTCAGGAACTCAAGCCTGCCGCGCGTTGCGTCAGGAAGGTTACCGGATCGTGCTGGTGAACTCGAATCCCGCCACCATCATGACCGATCCGGGCACGGCGGATGCGACCTACATCGAGCCAGTGCGTTGGCAAACAGTGGCCAAGATTATCGAAGTGGAGCGCCCTGACGCCTTGTTACCGACCATGGGTGGGCAGACCGCGCTCAACTGTGCGCTTGATCTGGCGCGCGAAGGTATCCTCGAGAAATTCAATGTGCAGCTGATCGGCGCGTCTGAACGTGCCATCGACATGGCGGAAGACCGCGAGAAATTCCGCCAGGCGATGTCGCGCATTGGTCTCGCGACGCCAGCCGCAGCCGTTGCGCATTCCCTGGACGAAGCGGAGCGCGCGCAACCGGAGTTTGGCTATCCCATCGTTATCCGGCCGTCGTTTACCTTGGGTGGCACGGGAGGTGGCATTGCCTACAACCGCGAAGAGTTCGCGGAAATTGTGGTGCGAGGATTAGACGCCTCACCAGTACACGAGGTGTTGATCGAGGAATCGGTTCTCGGCTGGAAAGAATTCGAGATGGAGGTGGTGCGTGATCGCAAAGATAACTGCATCATCATCTGCGCGATTGAGAATCTCGATCCGATGGGCATTCACACCGGCGACTCCATTACAGTGGCGCCGGCGCAAACCCTGACGGACAAGGAATATCAGATCATGCGCAATGCCTCAATCGCGGTGCTGCGCGAGATCGGGGTTGAGACCGGGGGATCGAACGTCCAATTCGCGATCAATCCGCAAGATGGGCGCATGCTCGTGATCGAGATGAACCCGCGCGTGTCGCGCTCCTCAGCACTGGCTTCTAAAGCCACCGGCTTCCCGATCGCCAAAGTCGCGGCGAAGCTCGCGGTGGGTTACACCCTGGATGAACTCGCGAACGAAATCACTGGTGGTGCCACACCGGCGTCGTTTGAACCGACCATCGATTACGTGGTGACCAAGATTCCACGCTTCACCTTCGAGAAGTTTCCGCAGGCGCAGGACCGGTTGACCACCCAGATGAAATCGGTGGGCGAAGTCATGGCCATCGGGCGAACTTTTCAAGAGTCGTTTCAGAAGGCGCTGCGCGGACTTGAGACAGGCGTCAGCGGACTCGATGAAAAATTTCAGGGTGACAGCGCAAGTGACCACGGCAAACTCATTCGCGAACTGAGCCAGCCCGGATCGGAGCGCATTTGGTACGTGGCGGACGCGTTCCGCCGCAACATGAGTGTGGATGAGGTTTTTGAATCCACCAAGATCGACCGTTGGTTTTTGGCGCAAATCGCTGATCTTGTGCAAGAGGAGGCGGTGGTCCGGCGCATCGGCATGCGTGGTTTGGACGCGACCACCTTGCGCCGCCTTAAGCGCAAAGGCTTTGCCGATACGCGGTTGGCGGCCTTAGCGCAGGTCAGCGAGACCGAGATGCGCGCGTTACGCCATCGTCTCGGTATCCGCCCGGTCTATAAAAGAGTCGATTCCTGTGCGGCGGAGTTCGCTGCTACTACGGCCTATATGTACTCCACGTACGAAGAAGAGTGTGAGGCGCAACCGACTGCACGGCAGAAAGTGATCGTGCTCGGGGGCGGCCCGAATCGAATCGGGCAGGGGATCGAATTCGACTATTGCTGCGTGCAGGCGGCGCACGCGATCCGCGCTGCGGGCCTGGAATCGATCATGATCAACTGCAATCCGGAGACCGTCTCGACCGATTACGACACTTCGGATCGTTTATATTTCGAGCCGCTGACCCTGGAAGACGTGCTCGAAGTCGTCGCTTTAGAAAAGCCCTTCGGGGTGATTGTGCAGTTTGGTGGGCAGACCCCGCTCAAGCTTGCGAAAGCGCTCGCGGCCGCTGGGGTCCCGATTATCGGCACCACGCCCGATTCGATCGATTTGGCGGAAGATCGCGAACGTTTCCAGCAATTCTTGATTGAAGTGGGTTTGCGCCAGCCACCCAATCGGACCGCGCGGTCGCCAGCGGCGGCCTTGCAGGCGGCGGCTGAGATTGGTTATCCCTTAGTCGTGCGGCCGTCCTATGTGTTGGGGGGGCGCGCCATGGAAATCGTGTACAACGAAGCCCAGCTCGCGCAATACATGCGGCAGGCAGTTGCGGTTTCGCACGATTCGCCAGTGCTCCTCGATCTGTTTCTCGATCACGCGATCGAAGTGGATGTGGATGCGCTGTGCGACGGGCAGCAAGTGTTGATCGGCGGCGTGATGGAACATATCGAGCAGGCGGGGATTCATTCCGGTGACTCCGCCTGTGCCTTACCACCGCATACGTTATCTGCAGAGGTCCAGGCAGAATTGAGCCGGCAGGTGGCAGTGATGGCCCGCGGGCTTGGCGTAGTCGGCCTCATGAATACTCAATTCGCGATTCAGGGCGAGCATATTTTTGTGCTGGAAGTGAATCCACGCGCCTCCCGTACAGTGCCGTTTGTGTCCAAGGCCACTGGCCTGCCGCTCGCGCAACTCGCCGCGTTGTGCATGATCGGCAAGTCCCTGCTTGACCTCGGCAATCCAGTGGCGCGCGTACCGAGTTATTTCTCGGTGAAGGAAGCAGTATTCCCGTTCGTTAAATTTCCCGGGGTCGATCCTTTGCTAGGGCCCGAGATGAAATCCACCGGTGAAGTGATGGGCATAGGAGTGACCTTCGGCGAGGCCTTTGCCAAATCACAACAGGGCGCAGGTATGACCTTGCCCGTGGGCGGCACTGCGTTCATCAGTGTGCGTGACGGGGACAAATCACAGGTGACTGAACTGGCGCGTGCCTTGGCCAATGCCGGCTTCAATCTCATCGCGACACGCGGCACGGCCAAAACCTTGCTGGAGGCCGGGATCGCCTGCCAGGCCGTGAACAAGGTGCTCGAAGGGCAGCCGCATATCGTCGACATCATTAAGAATGGTGGCGTCGATTTCATTATTAATACCACCGAAGGCGAACTCGCGATCGCCGATTCCTTTGCGATTCGCCGCAGTGCTCTGCAACACAAGATTGCCTACACTACGACGATGGCCGGTGCCACTGCGGCAGTCATGGCCTTGGCCGCACCTAAGGAGGAAAGCGTACGTAGGCTCCAGCAGCTGCATGAGGAGTTTGTGCTATGACTAAGTCGCCCATGACCGAGCTAGGCGCGCACCGTTTGCGCGAAGAATTACATCGACTCAAATTTGTTGATAGGCCACGTATTACGACTGCGATTGCCGAAGCACGCGCGCTTGGTGATCTCAAGGAAAACGCCGAGTACCACGCCGCGCGCGAACAGCAGAGCTTTGCCGAGGGCCGAATTCTCGATATCGAAGGCAAGCTTTCGAATGCCGAGATCATTGATGTCACGAAGGTCAACGCGAACGGGCGGGTGGTGTTTGGCGCGACGGTCCAGCTGCTGAATCTCAGCACTGACGAAGAAGTCACCTATCGGATCGTCGGCGAAGATGAGGCGGATATCAAAGCCGGATTGGTTTCCATCAATTCACCAGTGGCGCGCGGCCTGATCGGCAAACAAGCCGGCGATGAAGTTGCCGTGCAGATTCCAAGTGGTGTGGCAGAGTACGAGGTACTTGCGGTCAAATACGTTTGAAGTATTCCCGCACCACCTGACATGTCCAAGCGCTCGTCCAGTCACCGCTGGTTCCAGACCCAGGCGAGCGATCCCTTCGTTAAGCTCCGCGAGAAAGCTGGTTTACG
>JANOVQ010000509.1:0-5078 GCA_031417495.1 Pseudomonadota bacterium
GCCCTGATGACGGATTCGCAGGATTGGTGGCCCGCGGACTACGGCCACTATGGGCCGTTCTTCATCCGCATGGCGTGGCATAGTGCAGGCACTTACCGTATCGCTGATGGCCGCGGGGGTGCTGGCTCCGGCACCCAGCGATTTGCGCCTCTTAACAGCTGGCCCGACAACGTGAGCCTCGACAAGGCGCGCCGCCTGATCTGGCCGATCAAGCAGAAGTACGGCCGGAAAATCTCCTGGGCCGACCTGATAGTTCTCACGGGTAACGTCGCCCTCGAGTCGATGGGATTCAAGACCTTTGGCTTCGCTGGTGGGCGCGAGGACGTGTGGGAGCCGGAAGAGATCTACTGGGGACCCGAGGGCACGTGGCTGGGAGATGAGCGTTACCGAGGCGACCGCGAGCTCGACAACCCCCTCGCCGCCGTTCAAATGGGCCTGATCTATGTAAATCCGGAAGGACCCAATGGAAATCCAGATCCGGTCGCCTCAGCCCGCGACATTCGGGAGACGTTCGCTCGCATGGCGATGAATGATGAAGAGACCGTGGCCCTCACAGCTGGCGGACACACCTTCGGCAAGGGCCACGGCGCCGCCGAACCGAGCAAGTATGTCGGTCCCGAACCCGAGGGCGCCAGCGTCGAGGAGCAGGGTTTCGGCTGGAAGAACAGCTTCGGTACCGGCAAGGGCGTGCACGCGATCAGCAGCGGCATCGAGGGTGCCTGGACCCCCAACCCCATCAAGTGGGACAACGGCTATTTCGAGACCTTGTTCGGCTACGAGTGGGAGTTGACCAAGGGCCCCGGCGGCGCCCACCAGTGGAAGCCCAAGGACCCCGCAGCGGCGAACGCCGTGCCGGATGCCCACGATCCGACTCTGCGCCACGCCCCAATGATGACCACGGCCGACATGGGTCTGCGCATGGACCCGACCTACGAGAAGATCTCGCGGCGCTTCATGGCGAACCCGCAAGAGCTCGCCGACGCGTTCGCTCGGGCCTGGTTCAAGCTGACCCACCGCGACATGGGTCCGCGCGCTCGCTACCTGGGCCCGCTGGTGCCCAAGGAAGCGCTGATCTGGCAGGACCCAGTCCCCGCGGTGAACCATCCGCTGGTCGACGAGCGAGACATCGCCGCCCTGAAAACGAAGATCCTCGCATCCGGACTTTCTATCTCCCAACTGATCACCACGGCCTGGGCCTCAGCGGTGACGTTCCGCGGCAGCGACAAGCGCGGCGGGGCCAATGGCGCGCGCATTCGCCTGGCGCCGCAGAAGGATTGGGACGTCAACCAGCCTGCCGAACTGGCAAAGGTCCTGCAGACGCTGGAGGTGATCCAGAAGGACTTTGACGGAGCGCAGTCCGCTGGAAAGAAGGTCTCGCTTGCCGACCTGATCGTTGTGGGTGGCTGCGCAGCCGTCGAGGCAGCTGCGAAGAAAGCGGGGCACGTTGTGAAGGTTCCCTTCGCGCCGGGGCGCATGGACGCGTCGCGGGCGCAGACCGATGTGCCCTCGTTCGACGTACTGGAGCCAACCGCAGATGGGTTCCGCAACTACGCCCGGAAAAGACAAGAGGGAGCAACGGCTGAGCTGCTGGTGGATCGGGCGAATCTGCTGACCTTGACCGCGCCCGAAATGACCGTTCTGGTCGGCGGCATGCGCGCCCTGAATGCAAACGTCGGGCAGTCCCAACACGGGGTGTTCACCAAGCGGCCCGAAGCATTGACGAATGACTTCTTCGTCAATCTCCTCGACATGAGCACGAAATGGCAGAAGTCCGCCACAGCTGAAGGCGTGTTGGAGGGTCGCGAGCGGGCGACCAATGCGCTCAAGTGGACGGGTACCGTGGTCGATCTCGTCTTCGGTTCGAACGCCCATCTTCGAGCCCTCGCGGAGGTCTACGCGTGCAGCGACTCGCAGCCGGCGTTCGTGCGCGACTTCGTGGCGGCCTGTAGCAAAGTGATGAACCTAGTTCGCTACGACCTGGCGTGATCTCAGACCGGCGAAGCCGAGGCGGCTGGCATCGCGGCCGTGGAAGCTGCCGCGAGTCTGCAATGATTCTGCAAGGCCCGGAGGTAGCGAATGCCGAACGAGACGGAGATGAACCTGGAACGCCTCGCCATTGCGCTGGGGGAAGCCCTTAAATCTCGCGGTTGGTTGGCGGCAGCCGCGGAATCCTGCACGGGTGGCTGGGTCGCGCAGGCAATCACGGCGATTGCCGGGAGCTCGGAATGGTTCGAACGGGGGTTCGTCACCTACTCCAACGAAGCGAAGCAGGAAATGCTTGGCATACCAGCGGAGACTCTCGCGGCCAACGGCGCGGTGAGCGCCGAAACTGCGGCGGCGATGGCGCGCGGTGCGCTCGCGAATTCGCGCGCCGGGCTCGCGGTTTCGATCACCGGTGTGGCAGGGCCGAGCGGTGGCAGTGCCGCGAAGCCCGTGGGGACTGTGTGGTTCGGTTTCGCCAGCCCTGCCGGCGAAGTGATCACCCGGCATCGCTTATTCGCGGGTGACCGTTACGCCGTGCGCGCCCAGGCAGTGGAATTCGCGTTGCAAGGTCTGCTGGCGCTCACCGCAAATCGCGCGCCCTAAGCCACCGGCGGTGGTTGTCCTGCCACCTGCGGGAGCGCTTGATCGATACAACTCCAGCTCGGCGCGGCGCTCACCCAGATGGTTGAAGCCGGCTGCGCACTTTCGCGGTCATCTAAGCTACCTACCCGCACCACCAGCAGATGTGGCCGTTCATCGGCATACGCAAAGAGATGGGTGCCACACTGGGTGCAGAATTGACGATGCATGTGGCTGCCGCTGTCGGCGCGGCAGGGAAAGTCCCGCGTGGTCCCACTAATTTGCACGCTTTCGCGGCGAAAGATGGCGTTCACGGTGGCGCTGCCAGCGCCGATGTACTGGCACACCCGGCACCAGCAGGTGCGCGTCACAATTGGCGCTTCAGTCGCTTGGTACCGCACTGCGCCACACAAACATTGGCCCGTGATAGACATTGGCAGACTCCTAAGTTTTTGACGCCCGAATATTTCCCTAACCGGGTTGCGCGCGGTGAAACCCGCGAGGCGCCGTGCCATAATCCCCAGGCCAATTTCTTGGCCGAACAGCGTGGTGCTGCACGGGCCTGACGGCGCATGGAGGCGCCACCCCTGTCCCGGTATTTAAGTGCCGGGGCGAAACCATATTTTTCCAAATCATCTTTCACGAGAGGGACATTAGCAATGGACGAAAATCGGAAAAAAGCGCTAGGAGCGGCGCTGGCCCAAATCGAAAAGCAGTTCGGCACCGGCTCAATCATGCGGCTGGGCGATGGCGGAACGACCCACGATATTCAGGTGGTATCGACGGGTTCCCTAACCCTCGATCTAGCCCTGGGCGTGGGTGGCCTGCCGCGCGGTCGTATTGTCGAAGTCTACGGACCTGAATCCTCCGGCAAAACCACCCTTGCGCTGCATGTGGTCGCGGAGGTCCAGAAACTGGGCGGCACGGCAGCGTTTGTGGATGCCGAGCATGCGCTCGATCCGCTATATGCCGGCAAGCTCGGGGTGAATGTGGACGACCTGCTGGTGTCGCAACCCGATACCGGCGAACAGGCGCTGGAAATCACCGACATGCTGGTGCGCTCCGGCGCAGTCGATGTGATTGTGGTGGATTCCGTGGCAGCGCTCACCCCCAAGGCCGAAATTGAAGGGGACATGGGCGATAGCCATATGGGCTTGCAGGCCCGTTTGATGTCGCAGGCGCTGCGCAAACTCACGGGGGTGATTAAGCGCGCGAATACCCTGGTTATCTTCATCAACCAAATCCGCATGAAGATCGGGGTGATGTTCGGCAATCCAGAAACCACGACCGGCGGTAACGCGCTGAAGTTCTACGCCTCGGTGCGTCTCGACATTCGGCGCATCGGTGCGCTGAAGCGTGGCGACGAAATCATCGGCAACGAAACCCGCGTGAAGGTGGTGAAGAACAAAGTCGCGCCACCGTTCAAGCAGGCGACCTTCGATATTCTCTACGACCTGGGAATTTCGCGTGAAAGCGAAATCATGGAGCTCGGCGTGGCGCAGGGCTTCATGGAAAAGACCGGCGCGTGGTACAGCTATCGCGGCGAGCGACTGGGCCAGGGCAAGGACAATGTGCGCACCTATCTGAAGGAACATCCGGAGATGGCGAAGGAACTCGAAGCGAAGATTCGCGAGAGTGCCTTGCCGCAAACGGTAAGCGCGGAAGTCGATAGCGAGCTGGAGACCGAGGCCTGAGCGACGAGGAACGATCACGTCTCCGTGCGCAAGCACTCGCGGCGCTCGCGCGCCGCGAGCATTCCCGAGCTGAACTGCACCGCAAGTTGAAAGCGCGCGGCCATGCGGCGCCGGCGGTGGACGAAGTCCTGGATGACCTGGCTGGACAGCGTTTGCAAAGCGACGCGCGCTACGCCGGTGCTTACCTGCGCTCGCGTGCGGACCGGGGTTACGGGCCGCAGCGCATTGCGCTCGAACTGAAACAACGCGGCGCGAGCCCCGAGATTATCCAGGCAACGCTAGCGGAAGCCGAGTGCGATTGGCTGGAACTCGCGGCGCGTGCGGATCGCAAGAAATTTGGCGTTGTGATGGAGCGAGAATTTGCGGTGAGTGTGAAACGCCGCCGCTATCTTGAGTATCGGGGGTTTACCGCCGAGCAGATTAAAGCCGTATTGAACCTAGAAACAGCAGTTGACCGCTGATCAACGTGAGCAAGCACATGAGTGGATTACAGTTAGTGCTTCAAATTGGCTTCACCGAGTGAATTATGAAGACCAATGAAATCCGGCAGGGATTCCTCGATTATTTCGCGGGCAAAGGGCATCGCGCAGTGGCCAGCAGCCCACTGGTGCCGGGCGACGATCCGTCGTTGCTCTTCACCAATGCCGGCATGGTGCAGTTCAAGGATGTCTTTCTTGGCCTGGAAGCACGGGATTTCAAGCGTGCCACCAGCAGCCAGCGCTGCGTGCGAGCCGGTGGCAAGCATAATGATCTCGATAACGTTGGCTATACCGCGCGGCATCACACCTTTTTCGAAATGCTCGGGAATTTCAGCTTCGGCGA
>JANOVQ010000510.1:0-3781 GCA_031417495.1 Pseudomonadota bacterium
CTGCTGTAGGAAGGGCGCGAGGGAGTCAGTGCGGGAGAGTATTTAGGCGCAGTTCGAAGTCCTTCACGGCGTTGCTGCATGCAGATTCATCACACCAATGTCGTCAATAATTCGAGCGCAGGTGCAACCCGCACACCGTCCGGCGTGACATAGTCCTTGCGACCGGTCGCGCTGATTTGCCAGGCCGGCACTGCAGGATACTTGGCATGCAGATAACGGATGCCACGATCGACATCGGTATCAGAAAATTTGCACTCCACCAGCATGATCGGTCGATTACGTTCGGTGACGACAAAATCCACTTCGCGCGCGTCCGTATCGCGAAAGTACCGCAGCTCAACGTCGCGCCCCTTGGTGTCCTGTTCGTAATGCACCCACTTAAGCAAATGGCAGGCCACTAGATTTTCGAAACGCGCTCCTTCGCTTGAAACCAGCGACCAGTCCATTTGGTAGTGCTTCTGCTCTTTCTTGACGGCGCGTATGCGCGGAGCACCAAACGGTGAGAGCAAGAATACGCCATAGAGTCGTTCCAGCACCGCTAGCCATGCACTGACGGTTTTGTGGCTCACTTGCAGGTCCTCGCGCAGTGCGTTGACTGACAATGGCGAGCCGACCAAGTCCGGCAAACGCATCATCATTAATTCCAAATGGCCGAGGTCATGCACTCTTTCCAGCGAAGCCACATCCTCGCGCACCAAACGGCTGCGATATTCGCGGGACCAGCGTCGCGCTTCCGTTTCACTCCCGCCAAAAAACGGCTCGGGGAAGCCGCCCAATTTTAGTAATTCCAGAAAGCCTGCAGTACGCTTGATCCCCAACTCCGCGACTGAGAGCGGATGCAGACGCAGCATGTGATAGCGGCCTTGCAGCGAATCACCACCAAAGCGATACAAATCCAGGCGTCCGCTGCCCGTAATCAAAATGCGCTGGCCCGCACGGCGACCGTCGTACACGCCTTTGAGGTAGTTCCGCCAGCGCCGGTACTTATGGATCTCGTCCAACACCCATAACTTTGACACGGGCAGCTCGCCGGCCAGTATTTTGGCGCGATCCTCAGTCACATCCCAATTCAGATACCCACCGCCAAGGTTGGGTAAGGCGCGCGCCAAGGTTGTTTTCCCCACCTGGCGTGGTCCTGCGACAAACACCATCTTTTTCGTGAGATCGCGTTTTATCTGCGAAACTAAATAGCGGGTAGCGGATTTCATCCCTCGGAGGCTACGGTGATTTTCGCCTATAGTCAAAAATACTCACGGTGATTTTCGCCTCATGCGAAAAATCCCTGCAGCGTGCCCGGCAAAGCATCAAGCATGGAAGATTACTTACGAGCCGCCGCCGCGAGCTTCCTGTCGAGCGTCAGCAACTCGCAACGAGAAGCTCTTGCAAGCCAAAGGTAGCATGCGTCATAAAACGTAAGACCCGCGCTTTCTGCAAGCACGATGACCTCCGTGTGATCGATTGGCGACACTTTGATATCCAGCCGAGCCATCAGCTGAAACGCCATCAGCAGTGAAGCGCGCTGATGCGGACGCGCGCGGATTTTCTTCAAGCAAACGCTGGCGAGTTCAAGCGTAACCAACGATGGCGCGACTAAGGAATCTCCGGCGATCTGATCTAATACCTTCTCAGCGTCCGGCTCATTGAACAGCACGGCGGCGACTGCCGAGGCATCAATAACCTTAACGGGCATCGCGTATTGCGCGGATTGTGGCGGTGGCTTCGCGGGGCGTACGCAGTCCGGTGTCGCGCACCATTTGTAATAACTCGCGTGCGTTTAACTTGCTCGCGGGCTCGACCGAATCTTGAAGTAGCGCCAGAAGCTCACCTTGCAGCGAACGATGATTGGTTTTGGCTCGCTGCCGCAGTTTTACCGCCACGTCATCCGGCACGTTTTTGATAGACAAATTAACTGGCACAGGGGGCACTCCATCGGGGCTTTAATATGGAGCCATAATAGAACCATGGAAATTCTTCGGTCAATGCTGAGGTAGCGCGGTTTTTGCGCCGGAACGATTTGTTCCGCACAATGCGCTGACTGGATTGACGCCTTCGCTCGCAACGACGAGCGGTCTCGGCTCGGTAATTGTCCTCCCGTCGCTGCGAGCCCCCCACTTGCGTCCTTCGGGGCCGAGACCTGTCTTGGAAGAACGTGCTCTTGTCATGAGAGCAGCGCCACGCGCGCGACATACTCTTTTGTCGTTGCGAGGAGCCGCAGGCTTTGTTGCAATCCAGTGGAAAGCGCGCTGCGCCGGTGAAGTTATTCCGCTGATACCTGCACGATGAGCTTGCCTTGATTCGCGCCCGTAAACAGGCGATTCACGGCCGCTGGCGCATGTTCCAGCCCCGCGACCAGATCGACCCGGTAGTTGAGCTTGCCGGCAAGATGCCAGGCGGTGGTGTCTGCTTCGAATTGCGCCCAAGCCGCGTGATCGGCGGCGTAGTCGAAGCATACGAAGCCTTCCATGCGCGCACGTTTGAATACAAGATTAAGAAGATTGCGCGGGCCGGGTTGGGCGCCATCGGCTTCGTAGCCACCAATCGCGCCACAAATAACGATCCGCGCATGCAGATTGATGAGATCGAGTGCGGCTTCCAAACCTTCACCGCCTACGTTATCGAAAAACAGATCGATGCCGTCGGGACACGCTGCGTGCAGGGAGTCTTTGAGCGGGCCACGCCGGTAGTTCACAGCGCTATCGGCGCCAAGCTCTCGCTTCAGCCAGGCGCACTTTTCATCACTGCCCGCAATGCCGACAACATGTGCGCCCCAGTTCTTAGCCATTTGTACCGCGAGAGAGCCGACTGCACCGGCGGCTGCGGTGACCACTACCTGGTCGCCGGCCTTGATCCGGCCGATATCCTTCAGTCCAAAATACGCGGGGGAACCGATATGCTCGAAGAGCGCAAAGCGCGCGACGAGTGGTATCCGCGAATCCTGTTTCACCACCTTGAGCCAGGTGCCATCCGATATCGCGTAATCTTCCCAGGCCAGCACGCCGCTCACGATGGCATCGACCGGAAATGCGGCGTTGCGTGATTCCACGACACGTCCCAGCGCGAGTCCGCGCATCACCTCGCCAATTCCCACCGAGGGTAGATACGAATCGTGTTGTCGCGCCCACACGCGATTGGTCGGGTCCAGCGAAAGATAAATCACACGCACCAACACCTCACTTTCTTTCAGTGTTGGTCGCGGCGTAGACACGAGCGAGAAGTCAGTGTCCTGGAAGGACCCGGCGGGACGCTTCACGAGGCGCCATTGACGATTGATGCTGGGAACTGTCCGCATGAAATATTCTCTCCGATGGCTGTTCAGGAATTGTGGAGGATGAGCATCGATGTTTCCAGTCGGTGGGGTGAGATACCGGTTGTAATATTCCGCCCCTGCCGCATTACCGACCGACAGCGAATGGGACAGATAACTATGCCAATCCCTGCCTTATTTAATCGTCGTAGCGTAACTCTAGCTTGCGCTAGACACCTCGGTTTACCCGCTCAAGCGCCAGTTCGCGGGCGCGCTCGTAGCTCACAAGTCGCCGAATCAGTGCGTTATAACTCTCGTGCGCGTTCTGCGCTTCCTGGCTTGCGAGGAGATCGTAGAGTTGATGTTCCGGGCGTTCTGGAAGTTGACTGGCCACGGGAAGATCGAGATTCAGATTGCGCAAGCGCGGCGCACCGATCGCGACTAACAGCGCATTCACTGTGCATCGATTCGCGTGAAGATCGACTAGCCCTTCGGCGATCAGATCAGCCCCGGGGAGTTCTGCCTTAATCGGCATCG